>NZ_LZJG01000118.1:0-20148 GCF_001667785.1 Mycobacterium sp. E3247
TCGTGCAGCTCGACATCCTTGTCCCGCAACGCAATAGCGGTGCCCGGTGGGCGTCGACGATCCTTGGTGGCCTCGCGCCGGGCCTCGTCGCGGGCCTCCGCCAGCCGCTGGCCCACCCGCGCCCCGAAGGCCAGCTGAAAGTTCAGCCGCGCGGTGATGGTCGGTGTGGGCCGGTGCGCGCCCGACGCGAGGTAGGCGTCCGACGCCCGCACCATCTGGACGACCAGGCTGGCGTAGAGCGCGTGGGTGGCGTCGATGTCCTCGGCGAACCCATAGGCGTACACGAACGTCGAGTTGGACGCCACGTCGCAGCGCACGTCGTTCGCACGAGCGATCAGCACGAACAGCTGCACATACGTGCGCAGGCCCTTGGTGCCCGCGTTTCCGATGGTGATGGTGCGCTGCGTCGGGGCCTGGGCCGGCGAGCGGGTGGCCGCATGGGACCGCGCCACCGCCAGGTCGATGGAGGACGCCGTCGCCAGCCGCTGGGCGGCGCTCATGAAAGCGTCCGCCTCGTGCGGGTTGTCCGTGCCCTCGGCCTGACGCAACAGTGCGGCGATGCGGGCCAGCATTTTGTCGTCGGTCATGTGCGCCAAACTACTCAAGCGATACGACAGCTTCGCCTCAGAGCCGCGCGGTGATCCACGAGACGACGTCGCCCAGCACCTGCTCGCGCTCGGGCTCGTTGAAGACCTCGTGGTACAGGCCCGCGTAGACCTTCAGTTCGACGTCCGTCGACCCCACGCACTCGACCAGGCGCCGGCTGCCGGCGACGGGGATCAGGCGGTCCTCGGAGCCGTGCACTACCAGCAGCGGCGCGGTCAGCGCCGGCGCGCGCTGCGGCATGGTCTCGCCGACCTGGAACAGGACCCGGCCGATCCCAGCCGGGACCTTGCCGTGATAGACCAGCGGGTCGCTCTTGTAGGCCGCCACCACCTCGGGGTCCCGGGAAATGGCGTCGACGTCCAGTTCCTGCACCGGCAGCCCCGGCACCACCGCGCCGAGCACCCGGGCGGCCAAGACCATCAGCGGCGACACCTGATCCTGGGCCGCCACGGCGGGCCCCGACAGCACCATCAGGTCGTAGTTGTCCGGGCGCTCGACGCCGTAGGCGAACACGATGGCGCCACCCATGCTGTGCCCGAGCACAACGCACTTGAGGCCCGGATGCTCGCGGGTGGCGATGCGGACCAGGCTGTCGAAGTCGGCGGTGTACTCGGAGATGTCCCGCACCAGCACCCGCTTGCCGCCCGAGCGGCCGTGCCCACGGTGATCCAGCGCGTAGGTGACCAGGCCCGCCGCACCGAAACACCGTGCGACGTGGTCGTAGCGGCGGGCGTACTCACCGAGGCCGTGGGAGAGGACCACCACCGCCCGCGGCGCCGTGTCGGGCGTCCAGACGTCGTAAACGATGCGCACGCCGCCGAATCCGTCGAAGTTCCGTTCGTCGCGGTTCACTGCACAGTCCTAGTCATTAGGGGCAGCGTAATGGCTCCCGGCGCAGGTCGCCCCGCCAGACACTGTCGTAGGCTGACCTTCGTGGGCCTGCTTGCGCACGACGCCGCCGACTCCGAACTCGACGGTGGGGATTTCTCGGCACACGCCGAGCCGTACCGTCGCGAGCTGCTGGCGCACTGCTACCGGATGACCGGGTCGTTGCACGACGCGGAGGATCTGGTGCAGGAGACGTTGCTGCGGGCGTGGAAGGCCTACGACCGCTTCGAGGGCAAGTCCTCGATGCGGACGTGGCTGCATCGCATCGCCACCAACACCTGCCTGACCGCGCTGGAGGGGCGGCAACGCCGGCCGCTGCCGACCGGCCTGGGCGCACCCAGCTCCGACCCGACCGCCGAACTCCACGAACGCCGCGAGGTGCCCTGGCTGGAGCCGCTGCCGGACCTGACCAACGACCCGGCCGACCCGTCGGTCATTGTCGGGTCCCGCGAGTCGGTGCGGTTGGCTTTCGTCGCCGCGCTGCAACACCTTTCACCCCGGCAGCGGGCGGTGCTGTTGCTGCGCGACGTGCTGCAGTGGAGGGCGGCCGAAGTCGCCGAGGCGATCGGCACCACGACGACCGCCGTCAACAGCCTGCTGCAGCGGGCCCGATCCCAGCTGGACGCGGTGGGCCCCAGCCAGGGCGACCGGTTGGACGCGCCGGATTCCCCGGAAACGCAGGACCTGTTGGCCCGCTACATCGCCGCCTTCGAGACGTACGACATCGACCGCCTGGTGGAGCTGTTCACCGCCGAGGCGATCTGGGAGATGCCGCCGTACGCCGGCTGGTACCGGGGCGCGCGGGACATCGTCACCCTCATTCACCAGCAATGCCCCGCCGAGTCCCCCGGCGACATGCGGCTGTTGCCGCTGGTCGCCAACGGCCAGCCCGGTGCGGCCATGTACATGCGTGCCGGCGACATCCACGTGCCCTTCCAGTTGCACGTGCTCGACGTGCGGGGTGACCGGGTGTCGCACGTGGTGGCGTTCCTCGACGAGGCGTTGTTCGCGAAGTTCGGGCTGCCCGGCTCGCTGTGACGGATTCGCCCGAGATCACACCCGCGCCCGGGCGGCCGCGCCTGTTGTTGGGCGCTTACGACCTCGCCGCCGTCGGCTATACAGCGAGGGAGTTCTTCGTTTCCGGGACTGCCACCTGCTACGCGCCCACCGCGCCGCTCGGGCCCGACGGGCGGTGGAGCGTGGCGCCCTCGGGCACAGCGGATTACACCACCCGAGTCGTGGTGCTGACGCCCACGGATCCGGCGCGGTTCAACGGCACCGCGCTGGTGGAATGGCTCAACGTGAGCGGCGGCATCGACGCGCCCGCGGTGTGGATGATGGGGCACCGGGAAATCGTGCGCGCGGGTTACGCGTACCTCGCCGTCTCCGCGCAAAAGGTGGGCGTCGACGGCGGTGCGAGCCTGCTGGGCGTGGACATGTCGCTGAAAAGCCAGGACCCGGCCCGCTATGCGCCGCTGCACCACCCCGGCGACGCCTTCTCCTACGACATCTTCTCCCAGATCGGCGGACTCATCCAAAGCGCCGGTCCCACTGGCGTTTTGGGTGAGCTACGCGCCCAACGCGTGATCGCGCTGGGCGAGTCGCAGTCGGCCATGTTCCTCACCACCTACGTCAACGCCGTCGACCCGCTGGCCCGGATGTACGACGGGTTTTTGGTGCATTCCCGATTCGGCCCCGCGGCCCCGCTCGACGGGGCGTCCATCTTCGACGACGCCGGCGCACCGCAGGCCGTCGCGTTCCGCCCGGACCTGCGGGTGCCGGTGCTGACGCTCATCACCGAGACCGACCTCTTCGGCGGCGCCCGGGAGGGCTACTACTTCGCGCGGCAGCCCGACAACCAATGGCTGCGAACCTGGGAGATTCCCGGGGCAGCGCACGCCGACAACTACACCATCCAGGTGGCACCCATCGACAGCGGCTCGGCACCGCTCGCGGACCTCGTCGCCGCGTACGCACCCACGAACACGCTGATGGGCCAGCGACTTTCGCACCACATCAACTTCGCCCCGCAACACCACTACGTGGTGCAGGCGGCGCTCGACGCGCTGAACACGTGGGTGTGCGATGGCCCGCCCCCGCCCGGTGCGGCGCCCATGCGGGTGCGCGACGTCTATGGGCCCCAACCCGTTCCGGATGCCAACGGCCTGGCGCAGGGCGGCGTCAGAACGCCGTGGGTGGATGTCCCGGTCGCGCGAACCTCGGGACTCGGCGGCGACGAGGGCGTCATGGCCGCGCTGTTCGGGTCCGGGGAGCTGTTCGACGTCGACACGTTGCGCCGGCTCTACCCGGGCGGCGTCACCGAGTACCTGGAACGCTTCACCGCCGCGCTCGACGCGTCGATCCGATCAGGCTTCATCCTGGCCGCCGACCGGGCCGAGATCCTCGAGCTGGCCGCCGCGGCCTATCCCGACGACCGGCCTTAGAACAGCCGGCTGTCCGGCGGCGGCCCCGCCACCGGGCGGACCAGTCCGGCCCCGGTGACCAGCGGCAGGTCCAGCGCCGAGAGCAGCCCGGGCGGGGCCGCGCAGACCGCCGGGATGGAGTTGACCATCCGGGATGCCCCCGCGATGCGCGCACCCAGGTCGTGGTCGTGGTCTTCGGCCATCTCGAATTCGCAGCGCATGGTCGGCGATCCCTCGATCTCCACCCGGTAGAGGCCGCGGCCGGAGGCCTGCCCGTAGCCGAGGTCCTTCGGCGGGATCGAAATGTGGGGCTGCGGCCAGTCCGGGGCGATGTCGTCGCGCATCCGGGTCACGTGGTCGAGGACGAAAGTCGGCTTGCCGCCCACGTATCCGGTCAGCGTGGAGCGCATGGCCGCGATGGTGCCGGCGGCGACGTGGCCGGTGGGCGTGTCGAAGGACTCCGCCGCGGGAATGCGTTCGTTGCTCTCCTCGATGTCGTCGATCGTGACACCCAAGCCGGCCGCGAGCTGATGTAGGACAGGGCCCCAGCCGAAGGTGAACATTCCGGGCTGGGCGGCGAACGCCTGGTAGTCCGGCGGCTGGCCGAACCCGAGGATCTCGTACACGGCGGCCCGGTCCGGGTAGGTGGCGTAGTTGAACATCTCGGTCACTCGCACCCAGTCGATGGCCCGCGCAACGCCGGTGAGCACCAGCGGCAGAACGTCATTGGCGAAGCCCGAGTCGATGCCGGTGGTGAAGAACGACACCCCGCCGTCCAGCGCGGCCTGCCGCAGCCGATCGGTGAACACCGCGCCCGCCGGACCCAAGCCGTCCGGAAACACCAGCGGCACCACCGAACACGACACCACGTTCTTTCCGGCCCGCAAGATCGAGGCCATGTCCTCGACCGCCTCCAGCGGCCGCAGGTTGGCACCGGCGGCATACACCACCGCGTCGGCGTCGCCGGCGAGCAGCGCCGCCGGATCCTGGGTGGCGACCACCCCGACCGGCGTCGTTCCGCACAGCTCCCCGGCGTCGCGGCCCGCCTTGGTGGCGCTGTGCACGACGAGGTCAACCAGCTCCAACTCCGGGTGGTCGATCACGCCGCGTAAGGCGATCACGCCCATGGAACCCGGCCCCCACACTCCCACCTTGATCACTTTGGACCGTCTCCTAATATTAGGATGGTTATCCTTGTATTTTGGACGGATCGTAGGAAGGTGGACATCAGCACGTCAACCGCCAAATCACCGCCGACCGCCCGGGTAATGGATGTGCTTGCCGCTCTTGCGGATTCGCCAACCGGCCTGATGTCCGCCGAGGTGGCCAAGCGCTGCGCGATCAGCACCTCCACCTGCGCCCTCGTCCTGGCCGAATTGGAGGGTCGCGCCTGGGTGGCGCGCCGCGAAGATCGCCGCTACGTCCTGGGCAGTGGCCTGTTCGGTCTGGTGCATGGGCTGCGCCTGCAGTTCCCGCTGCTCGACCGCGGCCGCGAAGCGCTGCGGTTCCTGCACGAGACGCTCGGCGCGGGCTGCTCGATGTCGAAGATCGGCCGGCGGCACCTGACCACCGTGGACGCGGTCGGTCACGGCACCGACGGCGGGCAGGCCGTGGGTCAGCGCTTCCCCATCGACCCGCCGTTCGGCCTGGTCGCGATGGCCTGGCGCGACGACGAATTCGTCGATGCCTGGCTGCACCGGGTGACGCCACGGCTGACCGGGACGGAGATCGCCGAACACCAGCGGGTGCTCGCCGACACACGGGCCCGCGGGTACGGCGCGTGGCGGTTCGACGACACCCACCAGTCATTGCACCACCGGCTGACCGACCTGCTCGCTTCGCTGGAGCCGACGGCCCAGGTCACCCGCCAGCTCACCACGCTGATGACCGTGGTGACGCTGCAGTCGGTCGCCGATGTGCTCGAAACCGACTTGGCCGCAGCCGAATTCGTGGTGCTGCCGATCTTCGCCCACGATGGCCAGCCGGAGTACCAGGTCGAGATCCACCTGGGCCGCTCCCCCGGACTGACCCTGCCCGAACTCGACGCCGCACTGCGGCACGCGCAGGGGCTGCTCGCCGCGACAGTGGCCTGACCACCCGATTACAGTGAGCACATGTCCGCCCACGCGCACGTTCGGCGTGCGGCCGAACGTGCCGTCACCACGACGCCGTGGCTGACCTCCCGGCACTCGTTCTCGTTCGGCGACCACTACGATCCGGACAACACCCATCACGGGCTGCTGCTGGTCAACAACGACGACATCGTCGCGCCCGGAACAGGATTCGGCACGCATCCGCACCAGGACATGGAGATCGTGACCTGGGTCCTGCAGGGCCAACTGACGCATGAGGACTCCATCGGTAATCGCGGCGTGATCTATCCCGGCCTGGCCCAGCGCATGTCGGCGGGCAGCGGAATCCTGCATTCGGAGAAGAACGAGTCAACCACGGAGCCAGTACATTTCGTGCAGATGTGGGTGGTGCCCGACCAGCCGGACATCACCCCGGCCTATGAACAGCACGAGATCGAGGCGGACGCGCTGGAGGGCGCACTTGTGACGATCGCCTCGGGCATCCCCGGCCGGCCCGGAGCCATCGCCCTGCACAACCGCAACGCCGCACTGCACGCCACGCGGTTGCCCGCCGGCGCCGCGGTGACCCTTCCGCAGGCGCCCTACCTGCACCTGTTCGTCGCGCGCGGCGCGGCCACGTGCGAAGGCGTCGGCGAGCTGCGGGAGGGTGACGCCGTCCGGTTCACCGACTCCGGCGGCCGGCTTGTCACCGCGACCGAACCGTCGGAGCTGCTGGTCTGGGAGATGCACGCTGAGCTGGGCGCCCCGAGCCCATAGAGTGGGCGTGACAGACAGGAGCCGGCATGTCTCAATCGCGGCCGCAGCACGCGGCGCCCAACCCCGACCGGAGCATCAAGGCGGTCCGCACGGTGCGGTTCTGGGCCGCGCCGCTGGTCATCACGCTGGCCCTGATGTCGGCGTTGTGCGCGCTCTACCTCGGCGGGATCTTGAACCCGATGACCAACCTGCGGCACTTCCCCATCGCCGTGGTGAACGAGGACGCCGGGCCGGCGGGGGCGGAGCTGACGGGTCGATTGGTCAACGGCCTGGACAAGAACAAGTTCGACGTCCGCGTGCTCACCCGCGACGCGGCCAAGCATCAGCTGGAGACGGGACACGTATACGGTTCGGTGCTGATACCGCCGAGCTTCTCGTCGAAGCTGCGGGATCTGGGCGCCAGCGCGGTGCTTCCCGGTCCCGCGGAGCGGCCGGTGATCACGATTTCGACGAATCCGCGCGCGGGCACGCTGGGCGCCAGCATCGCCGGCCAGACCCTGAACATGGCGATGGGCGTGGCCAATGGCGAAGTGGGCGAACGACTTCTCGCGCAGGTCAAGGCGCAGACCGGCGGCGCCCCGCTCGCCGGGGCCGCCGAAGAGGGCCTGTCCACTCCGATCGAGATCGAATCGACCGTGTACAACCCGCTGCCCGACGGCACCGGTAACGGGCTGTCGGCCTTCTACTACGCCCTCCTGCTCCTGCTCGCGGGGTTCACCGGCAGCATCGTGGTCAGCACCCTGGTCGACGCCCTGCTCGGTTACGTACCAGCCGAATTCGGGCCGGTGTACCGCTTCGCCGAACAGGTCAGGATCTCGCGCTTCCAGACGCTGCTGCTCAAGTGGGCCATCATGGTGCTGCTCGGGCTGCTCACCTCGGCGGTGTATCTGGCGATCGCCCACGGGCTGGGCATGCCCATCGATCTCGGCTGGCAGCTCTGGGCCTACGGGATGTTCGCGATCGTTGCGGTGGGCATCACCTCCAGTTCGCTGCTCTCGGTGCTGGGCACCGGCGGCCTGCTGGTCAGCATGCTGATCTTCGTGATCCTCGGGCTGCCGTCGGCGGGCGCCACCGTGCCCCTGGAGGCCACGCCGCCCTTCTTCCGCTGGCTGGCCGAATTCGAGCCCATGCACCAGGTCTTCCTGGGCACCCGGTCGCTGCTGTACTTCCACGGGCGCGCGGACACCGGGATATCGCAGGCGCTGGTCATGACCTCGATCGGCCTCGTCATCGGGCTGCTCCTGGGCGGCGTGATCACCCACCTCTACGACCGCAAGGGCTACCACCGGGTCGCGGGGGCGGCCGAGATGGCGATCGCGATGGAACACCAGGCGCGCCAGGGCAAGCACGAGCGGGCAGCCGAACCCGAGTCCGAGCCGGAAACCTCAAGCGAGCCAACGTAATTCGAATGTCGCCCAAGCGTCATCCTCCCGTGACCTAGATTGACAGTGTGACGGATGTGGCTGATGATGTTGATGTTGATGTTGCATCCAGGTCCGGGCGGAAAGGGCGATCGTGCTGACCCGACGCGCCAGCTTGCGCCGGCTGGTGGCCGGCTGCACCGCCGTGGTCGCGTGCGTCGCCCTCGCGAACAGCACCGGACTGCCGGTGGCGCGCGCCGCCGACGGCCGCGACCTGCTGGCCAACGCCATCGAGACCACCAAGGGTTCCTATCTGGTCTACAACTTCGGCCCGGGTCACCCGGCGCCGATGCTCAACGCGGGCGGCAGCTGGTATGAGATGAACAACGGCGGCCACCTGATGATCATCAAGAACGCTGCGGGACGGCTGTCGCCCCACCTGCTGGTCGATACCCACCAAGGCGATCAGGCGCGCTGCGAGAACAATCCCGGCGCCCGCACCGCCGAGGGGCTGTGGCAGGCGTCGGAACTCTATGCGCCGCTGCAGGCATGGCAGCGGATGGGCCAGCCCACGATCGCGATCAACGCCAACTTCTTCGACGTGCGCGGCCAGAAGGGCGGCTCGTGGCGGCAGACCGGCTGCAGCTCACCGCTGGGCGCCTTCGTGGACAACACCCACGGCCAGGGCCGCGCCAACCAGGCCGTCACCGGCACCGTCGCCTACCCCGGCAAGCAGGGGCTGTCGGGCGGCGGCGAGAGCTGGAGCGCCTTGACGACGATGATCCTGCCGTCCGGCGGGGCGCCATACGTGGTGTGGCCGAGGACCAAGAACGACTACGACTCCGCCACTCCCGTGGTCGCCGACCTGCTGAACAAGAACGAGCGGTTCGTCGCGGTGTCCGGGATCGGGCTGCTGGCCCCCGGCCAGAATGGGCAGCTGCACGACGGGGGACCCAGCGCCGCGCGAACGGCCCTGGCGTACTCGAGGCAGAAAGACGAGATGTACATCTTCGAGGGCGGCAGCTACACACCGGACAACATGCAAGACCTGTTCCGCGGGCTTGGCAGCGACAACGCCGTCCTGCTCGACGGCGGCGGGTCGTCGGCGATCGTGTTGCGCCGCGACACCGGCGGCATGTGGGCGGGCGCGGGCTCGCCGCGCGGGTCGTGCGACACCCGGCAGGTGCTCTGCGATTCGCACGAACGGGCGCTGCCCAGCTGGCTGGCCTTCAACTAGTCGGGCCGAAGCGGAAGATCAGCATGCTGGCCGCCACCACCGCAGCGGTGACCGCGAAGACCGGTGCGACGACGAATCGTGACATCGTCGCGCCCAGGAAGGCGCCCGCGCACATCGTCGATACGACGCTGAGGCGCAACGCCTGACGGGCGCCGGTACCGCCGGCCAGGCGGCTGTCCAGGCCGAGGCTGACGATCGTCGACGTCAGCACCGTGGTGGACAGTTCCTGGATCCCGAACTGGCGCGCGCTCGAGTGCTGCAGGCCGAACGTCACCGCGAGAATGCCGATCATGACCAGCTTGGTGTTGTCGTGATACCGCAGGATGCCGGTGCCGGCCAGCGTCGCCAACACCAGCAAAAGGGCGATCTCCGTTGCCAATACGGTGGTGATCCACGCCCGCGCCCGCTCGGCGAAATGCCGCGACACCCGACCGCTGAGGATCGTGGTGCACACGAAGGTGGGCAGGGCCACCACGACCGCGGTCAGGTCGATGCTCGTTCGGGGCGCCAGCCAAAAGCCCAGGAAGATAACGTTTCCCGTCATGTTGGCCACGAACACATGCCCGAGCACCAGGATGCTGATCGAGTCCGCCAGTCCGGTGGCGAAGGTCAACAACAGCAGCGCCGCGACGGTCGAGCGCTCCGACACCGGCGAGGTCACGGCCATGGGTCGTAGCAGACCGCGCTAGACGTGCGGCGTCAAGTCCAGCGACGTGATGGTCGTCATCCTGGTCACCAGCCACCGGTTGTTGGCGCGCTTGAGGAACAGCCGGTAGGACAGGTACTTCAGCGAGGGCACGTTTTTGGTCAACGGGCTGGTGGATGTGGTGTTGGTGTACACGATGACCACGGCGTTGGCGTCATCGATCGATTCGACGGCCGCGCCCGTGACGTCGGTGTGGTTGGTGATCTTGGCCTGCTTGTTGGGCGCCACGATGGCGTCGACGAACTTGCGGTACTGCGCCTCGAAATCCCCGCTGAGGTAGCGCGACGCGCGGTCGGCGAGGGTGTCCATGTTCTCGGGCGTGTAGGTCCACAGCGTGGTGATCGCCTCGGCCGCGGTCCGCGCCACTTTGAGTTTCGTTGCCGCGGCGGCACGATCGGCCAGGTATGGCTGCACCGTCGCACCGGCGAAGGCCGCCGATCCGACGAACAGCACCGCGGCCGCGACGACGGCGATCGCCAGCCGCTTGCCGGCCAGCCATCGCTGCCTCGTGCGAACGCCGGGTTGCGCGTCGGCGGCCGCATCGTCGTCCGTCGTGGATTCTTCTGCGGCAGAACCGCCTTCGTCGGCGTTTGGCGAATCCGCGCGTCCCTCCGGCGCCGGCCCCTCCGAGGCCGGCCCCTCCGGGGCGGTCTCGTCGGCGGCTAGATCACCTGCTGCAGGTTGCTGATCTTCCACTGCTTCCCTTCCTGCGCGGCGGTCGCCGTCCACCGGTTGGCGTTTTCCCAAACTTGTTTACCGTCAGGCGATTTGGTGCTGACCGCGGTCGCCACGATGACTGTTGCGCTGCCATCGTCGTTCCATCGCTCCACCCCCGCGTCCAGGACGGTGCCGGTGGCCGGTTCGGCGCGGGCCACCTGTAGCAGGATCTCGTTCGCCTTGTCGCGGTACTCCTTGGCGAAGTCGCCGGTCGCCTGGGCGAGAACCCGTGTCACGTAAT
The DNA here is from genome assembly GCF_001667785.1 of Mycobacterium sp. E3247. Lineage (NCBI taxonomy): Bacteria > Bacillati > Actinomycetota > Actinomycetes > Mycobacteriales > Mycobacteriaceae > Mycobacterium > Mycobacterium sp. E3247. The sequence continues at coordinate 11,029 of NZ_LZJG01000118.1, forward strand.
CGTTGGCATGGAACGGGTCGATGGAGGTGAACTGCGTCATGAAGCCGGTCACGTAACTGAGCACCTCCCGGTTCCTCGACGCGGCGCGCTCGCGGGATTCATGGTCGGCGAGCATCAGGCTGCACACCGTGATCGCGGCCGCCATGAAAACGGCGGCGACGGCGCTGGCCCACGCCAGGCCCCAGGGCCGCCCGGGCGGCACCGGGCTCGGGACCAGCAGGGGTTGCTCGTCCGGCGTGAACTTGCGGCGCGGGCTCACTTTTCGGTCCCGGCCGGTTTGGGCTTGGTGAGCACGGTGAGGTCGTCGACGAGCCAACGGCCGCCGTCCTTGGTGAACGTGACCCGGACGGTGGCGGAGATGTAGCGCTCGTCGGGTGCGGCGCCGCGCCGTCCCTGCATGAACATCAGCATCGTCGCCCGATCCGGCGACGCCGACTGGATCGCGTGGTCGGTCACCCAGTACTCGTTGATGACCGGGGTGCCCTTCTGCACCATGTCCTGCTGGGCGGCCAGCTGCTTGCGGTATTTGTCGGTCGCCAACGCCAGGGCGCGGGCGAAGTCATCGTGCAACGACTTGGGGTCGTAGGTCAGCATTTGCGCGACGATCTTGGGCCCCTGCGTGTCGAGCTGGGCCCGGGCCCGGTCGGTGGCCCGATCGGGGGCGAACACCGCCGCGTAGCTGATCGCCGCGCCGGCGATGCACAGCGCGGTCGCGCCCAGCACCACGACGGCCGTCCACCGGCACACGCCGAATGCCGGCTCGGCGGGTTCCCGACGTCGCACCTCGGTGCGCAACAGCATGTCGGCGAAGGTGCGGCGCCCCGAATCCCACAGCGGCCAAAGCCATCCCACCACCGAGACGGTGTCGAGCAGGTGGGCCAGGTCGCGCAGCAGCAGCGTCCACGGCCCGACGGGCTCGCCATCGCGCCGCGCGACCGCCACGCCGAAGAGGGCCCGCCCCACGCTCCAGCCGGTGACCGTCGGCAACAGCAGCCGGTTCGCCAACGCCAGCAGGATCACGATCCCGATGGTCGCGACGCAGAGCCACCACCACACGCCTCGCGGCGGAACGGTGAAGAAGACCAGCGCCAGCGTGGCCACCGCGGCGGCACCCGGCAGCACGTCGACGGCTAACGCACCGGCACGAAGATGCCAGGGCGCCAAGGCATTCGGCGTGGGCTCCTGGGCGGCCGTGGCCGGTGGCTTCTCGACCACCACCGTCACTTCGTCACCTGGTCGAGCTTGGCTATCTTGTATTGGCCTTCGGCCAGAGCCATTTTCACCCGCAGCCGGTAGCCGGTCTCGTTCTGCGTCTGATCGTTGGCGACCTTGACGCGCACCGCCACCAACACATCGACGGAACCGTCGGGATTGTTGCGTTCGACAGCGGCCCGCATGTCGGACACCTGGACATGGACGTTGGCGGCCTGATACGCCTGGACGAGCATGCTGGTATAGAGCAGCGCCTGGGAGCGGAAAGCGTCGGTGCCGCAGTCGATGATCTTCTGTTCGCTCGCGGCCATCGCGTTGGTGTCGGGGGCCTGGGTCGCCGAGACGCAGTCGACGGCGGCCTTGAGCGCCGCGGCGTCATTGCGGGCGATCGCCTGGCTTTCGTGGTGGTAGCGCAACGCGAAGTAGCCGCCGGCGCCGGCGGCCGCGGCGCAGAGCACGAGCACCGCAGCGATGCCGGCCAGCCAGCCCCGCCCCAACCGCGACGGGCGGCGTGCGGCGGCGGCCTCATCGGGTGCGGCCTCGGGACCGGTCTCCTCGCTTGCGTCCTCCGGTTCGGCGGGCTCCTCGGCCGTCACCGCTGGGCTGATCGGGTCGGCTCCGCCCTCGGATTCCGGGGAATCCTCGGCCCTCACCTCGGGGCTGGTCGGGTCGGCGGCGGCCGCCGTGTCCTCGTTCTTCGGACGCCGTCTGCCCAGACGGGGAAACTTCGGCATCGGTGGGGGGTTCAGCCGGCTGGTGCCAGCATCTCCTTCCATCCGTCGTCTCCTGTTCTGGCCGAGTTTTCGACAGAGTATTTAACCCCGTCTGGCCCTACCAGTTCACCGCTTTGGGGACTGTAGGTCGCCACTGGTGGCCCGCTGGGCGTGTAGACACACGGGTTGGGCTGCTGGCCGTTGCACTGCACCGTACCCGACCCCGGCCGCGACAACGGGTCGCTGGTCGGCGGAGGAGTCCCGGCGACGCGGTCCGAGGGGGCCGGGTTCAGGCCGGTGTCGATCGACGGCGCCGGGATCACCTGGCCCGGCTTCACCGGCTGGTCACAGCGGGCCGCGGGCGCGGGGCAGGTGAGGATCTGATTGGGATCGCCGTACCAGGGGTTGGTTCCCGCCGGAACGTACGGGTTGGGGTCGCGGCATTCCCGCGGTGTGGCCGCCCGTTTGCCCTCGATGTCCGTACACGGGATGTTGCGCGACCCGCGCACGCTGTTGGCCGGGGTGTCCATCGGAATCTTGCAGTAGGTGCCCGACGGCAACGGCTGAATGCTGGTGTCGGCCGGGGACCGCCATTCCGATGCCGGGATGAAGCCGGTCAGGCACGGCGGCGGCTGGTTGATCGACAACGCCAGGTCCAGTGCCGCCATGTTCGGGAACGGCGCCGCCACCGTCTGGGCGATCGACGCGCCCTGCGGCAGGAACACCAGTACCTGCTCGACGCCGGTGTGGTACCGCTTGAGCAGGTCGAACACCACCTCGAGGTTGGCCAGCGTCTGCGGCAACGAATCCCGCACGTCGTTGAACACCTCGTTGACCTGGTCGGCCGTCGGCGCCGCCTGGCGCAGCACGCTTTTCACGTGCTGGTCTTCCTGGGCGGACTGCGCGCCCAGCCTGTTCAGGTTGCGAGCCCAGCGCTCGATGGCATCACCGGACTTGACCTGGCTGTCCAGGATCGGTCCCGAGTTCTGGATGATGTCGTTGACGTCGGTGATGTTGGTCTTGAAATCACCGACGATCGCCTGAGTGGAGTCCACCAGCCGCTGCAGGGCCGGACCCAGTCCGCCCACGGATTGCGCTGTCTCGTCGAGCAATTGGGCGATCTTGTCCTTGGGCAGCACGGCGAGCCCGCGGTTGGCCGTGTCCAGCGCCGGACCGATCTCGGCCGGCACCGTGCCCTTGGTGATCGTCTGACCGTCCGACAAGAACTTGCCCGGGTTCCCGGTCGACTCCAGGTCCAGGTACTGCTCACCGACGGCCGACACCGAGTGCACGTTGGCCGTCGCGTCGGTGGGGATCTTGTAGCGGCTGTCGATGCTCATCGTCGCCTCGGCGCCCCGCTCGGTCGGTTCGACGTCGGTGACCTTGCCGATGGTGATGCCGCGATACGTCACGTTCGCCGTCGGATACAGGCCGCCCGACGCGGGCAGCTCGGCCTTCAGCGTGTACCGGCCGACGCCGACCAGGCTCGGGATCTGCAGGTAGTACACCCCGAGCACGAGCAGCGAGATGACGGTCAGGATCCCGAACGCGATCAGCTGGCGTCTGACGAAAGGAGTCAGCAATTCCTGTCCCCCCTTTCCACCAGTGGCCCGCCGGGCGCGTCATTCGGGTTCGGCGTGTAGCGGACGTCGGGGATCATCGTCTCGGGATCACGCCCGAACGACTGCTCGAGCGCGCGCAGGGCCCCCGACAATCCGGTGCCGGTGAGGAACGCGTTGTCTACGGAGCTGTAGGTCACGTCGAGCGTCAGCGAGATGTTGATGTAGTCGCCGCGGAAGATCTTCGGCACCGTGTCGATGTCGAACGGCTGCGTGAGGATCAGCTTCAGCGCACCGATCAGATACGGCGAGGCGCGGCCCAGCTCTTTGAGCGGGCATTGCAGCGCCTGCAGGTCGGTGTGCAGGGGCCCGCGGGCTTCCGACAGGTACTGGTCGGCGGCCTGGCTGAGGCGTCCCACCGCGTCGACGGCGTTGATCAGCAGGTTCTTGGTGTCGGCGAAATGCTTGACCAGCGGCGGGATGTCGGTCAGCACCCGGTCGAGGACGTCAGCCCGGTTGCCGACGTAGCCCAGCAGCCGGTTGGTCGAGTCGATGGCGTGGGTGATGTCGTCGCGCTGCTCGTTGAGCTGGTTGGTGAAGGTGTCCAGCTTGCCCAGGAAGGACCGGATCGCCTCGCCGCGGCCGTTGAAGATGTTGTAGACCTCGTTCTGCAGCACCTCCAGGTTGGGGATGCCGCCGCCGCGCAGGATCAGCGACAGGCTCGCCAAGGTCTGCTCGGTGGTCGGATACGACGAGGAATTCTTCAGCGGGATGGTGTCGCCATCCTTGAGCAGCTGCGGCGACGGGTTCGGCGGCGAGGCGAGCTCGACGTGCTGGGAGCCCAGCAGCGAGGTCTGGCCGATCTTGGCGGTGGCGTTCTTGGGCAGCTTGACGCTCTTGTCGATGCCCAGGGTCAGCGTGGCAATCCAATTCTTCAGCTCGATCTTCTTGATCGACCCGACGAAGACGTCGGCCACCATCACCTTGCTGTTGCCGTTGATCGCCAGCGTGTCGGGGACCTGCACGTAGAGCGTCATGGCACCCGAGCCGCTGCCGGGGCCACCCGGGATCGCGACGTTGGAGATCCCACGCCAGCCGCACGAACTCAACACCAGCGCGGCCACGAGCAGCACCAACCCCTGCCAGGCCCCGCGGCGAACCAGACTCAACGACCTCACTGGCCACCCCCGAGGTCAGCGGGGACGGCCGGCCCACCCGCGTTGGGTGCGGGCGCCGCGACCGGCGCCGGCGTTGGGGCCACCGGGCCCGGGGCCACGCCGGGCCCCGGCGGCGGTGGCTGGATCGGCACCGGCGCGTTCAGGCCGATGGGCGGCACGATCGGGTTCTCGTCGTAGGCGTTCGGCGGTCCCGGCGGGGTCTGCAGATTCGACTGGACCGGCGCGATGTTGGGGCCTCCCATGAGTTCGGCCAGCGAATCCGGCGTCATCAGGCCCGCGGTGATCGGCCCGACCTGCTGGCCCTGCATCCCCGGCGCCACGATCCAGCCGGGCTGGGTGTTGCGGTGCGACGTCGGGGTGTCCGGGACCCAGATGCCGGGCACGGTGGTGTCCTTGTATCCGTTCGGCGGGTGCAGCCGGTCCTCCGAATAGGCCACTTCCTTGGGCAGGGTCTCGGCGGTGCTGAACAGGTTGGCGCCGAACGGCAGGTAGTTGAACTTGATGGCGTCGAGGATCGGCGCCAGGTATTGCGCGCACAACTCCGCGGACTCCTGATAGCCGAGCCGGCTGCCCGCCTGGATCGAGCTGCAGATGAACTGCATCGGGTTGGCGAAGTTCGTGATCGCCGGGATGGCGACCACTGATCCGTGCGACGGGTGATAGATCTGGTTGATGTTCGCCGCCGCCGTCGGCAGGACGTGCAACGCGGTCTCCAGCCCGTTGAGCGGATCCGGCTGCAGGATCGTGTTCGTCACGGTCGCCAGGTTGTTGATGTCGTAGGTCAGCACCTCGCGGTTCTTGTCCAGGAACGGGCGCACCGTGGACAGCAGGCCGTCGAACTGCTCGATGGCGTTCGACAGGTCGCTGTCGTTGTGCGCGAGCCGCGTGGTGAACTCCGCCAGGTTCTGGTTCAGCGCGACGAACTGCTGGTCGTCCTTGTGCAGCGCGTTGACGAACAGCGCCAGGCTCTTCACCACGGCGAAGAAGTCACCGCGGCCCTCGTTGAGCGCGGTGAGCGCCTGCGACAGGTTGCTCAGCGTGGTGTTGAACTCCTTGCCCTTGCCGGCCAGCCCGTTGGCATAGGACTCGATGACCTCGCCGAATGGTCCCGTCGGCTGCTCCGGCGTGGGGCCCAGTTTGGAGATGATGTTGGTGATGCTGTTGCGCAACTGGTCCCATTCCACCGGGACCTGGGTGCGCTCCTCGGGGATCACCGCGTTGTCGGCCAGCACCGGGCCGCCCTTGTAGGGCGGCTCCAGCTGGATTGCCCGCGAGGCCACCAGTGTCGGGTTCAGGATCACCGCGTTGGCGTTCGCCGGCACCCGATACTTGTTCTCGTAGTGGAAGGTGACCTTCATCTTGTCGCCGGCCGGCTCGATCTTGTCGATCGCGCCGACCCGCATGCCCATGATCTGGACCTTGTCGCCCGGGTACAGCGCGTTGGCCGCCGGGAAATAGGCCACCACCGTGTTGTTGGTCAGCTTCTCGAAGAGCCGCCACCCGACGAACCCGACGACGATGGCCAGCACGATCACCAGCGAGCCGAGGATGACGGTCGCCCGGGTCAGTTTCGGTAGCCGGATGTTCCGGATGTCAAAGGCGGTGCTCAATTCTGGCTACCTCCCCCGGCTGCGCCGCTGCCTCCCGATCCGCCGGGGTTGATGAAGGGTGCCGGCAACTGTTCGCCGGGCCCGGGTGGTGCCGCCGGCCCCGGCGGGAAGCCGGGCGCGAACGTCGACGGCGGCGGCGTCGGTCCGGCCGGCGCCAGGTTCTCGGTGCGCGCACCCGGCGGCGCCTGGGCCGGCAACGGAACGGGCGTCCCCGGAACATCCGGCGGCGGGTCACCCGGCCGCCCGGCGATCGGGATGCCCGGCGTCGGTGGCAGACCGCCCGGGTTGGGCGGCGAGGTCATCACGTCGACCGGCGCCGGGAAACCCGGGCCGCCGAACGGACCGATACCCCCACCGGCACACGGCAGCGGATTCCACGGCCGCGGCAGGCCCTCGTCGCCGACGGTGACGTTGCCGCCCGGGTTGGCCGGGGTGTAGGAGCAGGGCGACCCCGGCGGGACGGCCGGCCCCGGATGCTCCGGCGTGCCCTCAAGCACCGGTGGCGCCGGCGGCGGTGCGCCGTTGGGGAACCGGGTGCCGTTGGGGTCGGGCCACCGGAACTCGGGCAGGCCGGCGCTACGCCAGAAGTTCTCCGGGTCGATGCCGCGCTTCTTGAACGCGGCGTCCACCCACGGCTGGATGATCTGGTAGAGCGCGAGGTTGTGCAGGACCACCTTGAAGAACGGCCCCGACGCGATGGCCTCGTTCAGCGACGGCAGGAACTTGCCGACCTCGGTGAGCCCCGCGGCGACGTCGTCCTTGCGCTCCTTGAGGATGTCGCTGACCTGACGCAACTGCTCGAGCACGTGGTTGAGGTTCGGGTTGTCGTTGATGAAGCCCTTGACCTGCTCGGAGAAGGCGGCGACGTTGGCCAGCAACGCGTTGATCGCCTGCCCGCGCTCGTTGAAGGCGGCCAGCAGCGTCTTGGTGTTGACCAGCAGTCGGTCCACCTGCTCGCTGCGGTCACCCAGCACGCTGGCCACCTGGTTGGCCTGGGCCAGCAGGTGCTTGACCTGCTCGTCGCGCTTGCCGATCGTGTCGGAGAACTTGGCCACCCCGTCGAGCGCCGCGCTCAAGTGGGGGTAGGTCTGGTCGATGGTCTGCGACAGCACGTGCAGCGATTCCTTGACCGTGTCAATGTTCCAGCCCTGCGCGGCCTTGGTGACGTCGAAGAACGCGTCGTAGATCTGGTAGGGCGTCGTGCTCTGCCCGATCGGCAACGAGTTTCCGGGCCTCAGTTGCTGATTGCCCCGGTTCTCGACCTCGAGGATCTTCTTCCCCAGGATCGTGTCCGTCTTGATCGCCAGCCGGCTCTCGGTGCCGATGGACGCGGTCCCGAGGTTGAATTTGACCAGGATGTGGTCGTTTTCGATGCTGATGGCCTCGACCTTGCCGACGTCCACGCCGGCGATGCGCACCTTGTCACCCACCCCGATGCCCCCGGTATCGGTGAACTGGCCGTAGTAGTGCGGCTTCGCCATCAGCATGGGCACGCTGGTGAAGCTCTGACCCACGCCGATGACGAGCAGGGTCACGATGATGCCCATCAGCCCGATGCGAACCCGGTTGGGCGGTTCCAGTGTTCTCATTGCGGCGTGCACCTACCCGTCGGCTGCTGGAATAGCCGGACCGTGCGGACCGGGCCGCCGCCCTGCAAACCGTTGATCTTCAGCGTGATGTCGCAGGCGTAGAAGTTCACGAAGTCGCCGTAGGAGCCGATGGCGCGTCCGATCATGTTCAAGGCGGTGGGCACCCTCTTGAGGTAGTCGTCGAGGCCGTCGCGCTGGTCGATGAGCGGCTGCTGGATCGCATCCAGGTAGTTGAGCGTCTTGTGCAGCAGCCCGCGGTCCTCGGCGAGCAGGTCGGCGACCGTACCGGCGGCGTTGCTGATGTGCGCGGTCCCGCCTGCCAACTGGTCGCCGTGATCCTTCAGCCCGGTGATGAGCACCTCGAGGTTGTTGACCGTCTGGTCGAATTGCTGCCGGTGGCGGACCGTGGTGTCCAGCACGATGTTCAGGTTCTTGATGACCTCGCCGATGGCCTGGTCGCGCTCACCGAGCTGGTTGGTCAGCTGCGCGGTTTGGTCGAGGATGTCGTTGATGGTGCCGCCCTGGCCCTGGAACACCGTGATCAGGGACGTCGCGATGGTGTTCACCTTCTGCGGGTCCAGAGCGCGGAACAGCGGTTTGAAACCACCGATCAGGGCGTCCAGGTCCAGCGCAGGCGAGGTCCGCGACATCGGGATGAAGCCGCCCTTGGGCAGGATCTTGTCGGCGCCCTCGCCCTCGCCACGCTTGAGCTCGAGGTAGCGGTTACCGATCAGGTCGAGGTAGCGGATCTGCGCCGTCGTCGACTGGTACAGCGGCACCGAGCGGTCGACGTTGAACTTCACCCGCGCCCGCTTGCCGCCGTCGGCCAGCTCGACCGAGTCGACCTTGCCGATCTCCACCCCGGAGGCGCGGACGAACTGGCCCGCCCGCAGCCCGCTGGCGTTGGCGAACTCGGCCGAGTACGAGGTCGTGCGGTCAAACCGCATCTGACCGAACACGACGATGATCATCACAGTGAAGATCAGCAGCACCAACGAGAAGATGCTGAGCCTGACGATGGTTCCGGTGATTTTCATGGGTTGATCGTGTTATCCCCTACTTGGCGGCCCCAGACGTACTCGATGGCGTACGGGGAACCGGTGTCGAGGTGGTTGTACGGCGCGATGCTGTTGCCGCTGTCCATCACCAATTCGGGTGCGGGCCACAGGTCGTGGGTGATCTGCTGCCAGCAGCCGGGGGCGCCCCCCGGCCCGCCGCGCGCGTTCACCCGCGGCAGGTTCTCCGGGTAGGTGTACGGG
>NZ_LZJG01000119.1:0-535 GCF_001667785.1 Mycobacterium sp. E3247
GACGCCGCCGCGGCGCTGAACATGTTCCCGAAATTGCTTGATGTGCCCATGAATACGTACTTGATCGTGTTGGCGAAAATCCTTCTGCCCGTTGCTACCCCGGTGGCCAGCACGCCCAGATCCTTTTCCAGCAGCACCACGTCGGCAGCGTCCTTCGCCACATCGGTTGCGCTGTCGACGGAGATCCCGACGTCGGCGGCATGCAGAGCCAGCGCGTCGTTGACCCCGTCGCCCAGGAAGCCGACGGCTCGCCCCTCGCGCCGCAGCGCGGTGATCAGCCGCGCCTTCTGCTCGGGGGAGATGCGCGCGAAGATGGTGTGGTGTTGCGCGGCGTACGCGAACGCGGCGTCGTCCAGGGGTTCGAGCTGCGCGCCGGTGATCGTGCCCTTCGAGGCCAAACCCAGTTCTTCACAGACCTTTTCGGCCACTCGCGGGTTGTCCCCGGTGGCGATCTTCAGCTCGATGCCCAGCTCGGCCAGCTCCAACAGCGATTGGCGTGCGGCGGATTTGGGCTCGTCGGCGAAGACCAGGAACC
>NZ_LZJG01000120.1:0-24551 GCF_001667785.1 Mycobacterium sp. E3247
GCGAACCTGGCGATGGCCCCGGCCCGCAGGTAGTCGCCATAGGAGAAACCGCCGGGTACCACCACGGCGTCGACGCCCTTGAGGTCGGCGTCAGCGTGCCACAGGCTGACCGCTTCGGCGCCGACCCGGCGCGCGGCCCGGGCGGCGTCGACGTCGTCCAGGGTCCCGGGGAAGGTGATGATGCCGATTCGCGCCGTCACCGGGCCTCCCGGCTGATCGTCCAGTCTTCGATCACGGTGTTGGCCAACAACGTTTCCGCGATCTCGGCAAGCGCCGAGTCGTCGACCGTGTCGTCCACCTCCAGCTCGAATCGCTTGCCCTGCCTGACATCTGAGATCCCCGGATGACCCAGCCGGCCGAGCGCGCCGACAATCGCCTGACCCTGCGGGTCGAGAATCTCCGCTTTGGGCATCACATGAACGACTACCCGGCCCACCGGCGCTCCTCCTCAGGTCTGTTTCGGCGCCAACTCTACCGGCGAAGGAGCAGCTCGACCGCTACGGGCACGAGGCAATGTAGGCCTCACACAGGGGAGCGGTCATCGCGTTCAGCACCGGGTCGTCGGGCATCGACGGCCACGGGACCTGCGGCGGGCCCGACGACCAGAGGGTGAGCTCGCTGATCGTGCTGCTGGCCGGGTGGGCGACCAGGTAGGTGTGCATGACCGCCGGTCCGCTGATCACCGCGGCCATCCGGGTGGTTTCGTCGCTGGTGATCGACGGTGATTGCGCCGGCACCCGCTGCTGACAGGAGCGCAGCGCGGCAACGGCGTTGCTGAACACCGACGCTGCGATAGCGCCACCGTTGGCCGTGTCGCCGCGCCAGTGCAGGACCTGAGCCTGCAGCTGCCACTGCCCGTCCGGGTGGGTCACTGTGGCGCGTGCCGCGACCGCCGAGTCGCGCGGGTCCCGGGGTATCGGGGGCGTGGCACACAGCTCCTCGAACCGGAAGCGGGGGCCGGGCGTCGCGCCGGTCACCTGCGCCGCCAGCCCCGCCAGGGCGGGCCAGCCGTAGACCGGGTCCAGCGGTACGGCGCGGCGCTGGATCCACGCGGAATCGGGAATCTGGTCGCATACGGGCGGGCACGCCTGCGGCTCGGCATGTGCGGGCACTACGACGATGAAGGCCACCGCGAGGCCACCGACCACGATCATGGTCGCCAGGATCACCCGCATCGGCATCACCCCCGTCAGAGCACAATCGTAATCATGCAACTGACACATTTCGGCCATTCCTGTCTACTCGCGGAATTCGACCACACCCGCGTGCTCTTCGACCCTGGAACCTTTGCGCACGGATTTGAGGGCATAACGGGGTTATCGGCCATTCTGATCACCCACCAGCACCCCGACCACGTCGACGTCACCCGCCTGCCCGCGCTGCTGGAGGGCAACCCGGACGCCGCGTTGTACGCCGATCCGCAGACCACGGCTCAGCTGGGCGCGCCGTGCCAGGCGGTGCACGTCGGCGACGAGCTACGGATCGGCGAGCTGACGGTGCGTGCTGTCGGCGGCAAACATGCCGTCATCCACCCGGAAATCCCTGTGATAGAAAACATTTCGTTCCTTGTCGGCGATGGTGATCACCGCGCCCGGCTGATGCACCCCGGTGACGCGCTGTTCGTGCCCGACGAGCCGGTAGACGTGTTGGCGACGCCCGCGGCCGCCCCATGGATGAAGATCTCCGAAGCCGTCGACTACCTGCGCGCGGTGGCACCGGCGCGTGCCGTACCCATTCATCAAGGCATCATCGCCCCGGACGCGCGGGGCATCTACTACGGCCGGCTGACCGAGATGACCACGACCGACTTCCAGGTATTGCCCGAGGAGGACGCGGTCGCCTTCTAGGGCGCCCAGTCAGGCTAGGCGATGTCGTCGGCGACGCCGCGGCCTGCGGCGCGCCCCGAGAAGATGCAACCACCCAGGAACGTGCCTTCCAGCGCGCGATAACCGTGCACGCCACCCCCACCGAACCCGGCCACCTCCCCAGCGGCGTACAGCCCGTTCAGAGGTGTGCCGTCGGCTTTCAGCACGCGGGCCGCGAGATCGGTTTCTATGCCGCCCAACGTCTTTCGCGTCAGGATGTGCAGCTTGACCGCGATCATCGGCCCGGCCTTCGGATCGGTCAGCCGGTGCGGGGCCACCACCCGGCCCAGCCGGTCGCCCAGGTAGCCGCGCGCGGCGCGGATCGCGGTGATCTGGCCGTCCTTGCTGAACTTGTTGGCAACCTCGCGGTCGCGGGCGGTCACCTCGGCCTCCACCGTGGCGTAGTCCAGCGGCGCGACGCCGGGTAGCTTGTTCATCGCGGTCACCAACTCCCGCAACGTGTATGCGCTGACGAAGTCGACTCCCCGGTCGACGAATGCCTGTACCGGTCCGGGCGGCCCGGATCGCGCCCGGTTTCGAACTAGCTCGAGCAGACTCTGCCCGGTCAGATCGGGATTCTGCTCCTGCCCCGAGAGTGCGAATTCCTTCTCGATGATCCTGGCGTTCAACACAAACCAGGTGTAGTCATACCCGGACTTGGTGATGTATTCCAGCGTCCCCAGAGTGTCGAAACCGGGGTAAAGCGGCACCGGCAACCGCTTGCCGGCCGCGTCGAGCCACAGCGATGACGGCCCCGGAATGATGCGGATCCCGTGCAGCGGCCAGATCGGGTCGTAGTTGGTGATGCCCTCGGTGTAATGCCACATCCGGTCGGGGTTGATCACCCGCGCACCGGCCCGCTGGGAGATGCCGATCATCCGGCCGTCCACGTGAGCCGGCACCCCGCTGAGCAACTGCTCGGGTATCCGGCCCATCCGCTTCGGCCAGTTCTTGCGCACCAGCTCGTGGTTGCCCCCGATGCCGCCGCTGGTGACGATCACCGCTGCCGCCCGGAACTCGAATTGCCCCACCGGCGTTCGTGACGACGCCACGCCCCGCGGTGCGGCCGAGGGCTCCAGCACCGTGCCCCGAACGCCGGTCACCGCACCGCCTTCGACGATCAACTCGTCGACCTGGTGGCGGTGCGCGAAGCGCACGGTCGAGCGGTCCCGAAGCTGGCGGGCGAAGGTCTCAACCAGGGCGGGCCCGGTGCCCCAGGTGATGTGGAAGCGGGGCACCGAATTGCCGTGCCCCTGCGCGTCATACCCGCCACGTTCGGCCCAGCCCACCAGCGGAAAAATCTTGAGGCCGCGGTCACGCAGCCACCGGCGTTTCTCGCCCGCCGCGAAATCGACATAGGCGTGCGCCCATTGGCGTGGCCAGTAGTCTTCCGGGCGGTCGAACGCCGCCGTGCCGAGCCAGTCCTGCAGGGCGAGTTCGTGGCTGTCGCGAATCCCCAGCCGGCGCTGCTCGGGGCTGTCGACAAAGAACAGGCCGCCGAAGGACCAGAAGGCCTGCCCGCCGAGGTTGGCGCTGCTCTCCTGGTCGACGATCACCACCCGCAGGCCCCGGTCCACCAACTCGCACGCGGCCACCAACCCTGCGAGGCCGGCCCCGACGATGATGGCGTCGGCACCGAACGCCGCGGCCGAAGAGTCGCTCATGTCGGACCAGGGTAGCGCCCGAGCCGGGCCGGTCGAGGCGGCGCTCGGTCAGGCCGCGTCGAGGATCGCCTTGTCGCGCCGCCAGCGGTAGACCGTCGGTTCGCAGCCGTGCATCAACGACAGGTCGACGGCGTCCACCATCGCCTGCAGCGGACCCGGCTTACGGAGATGACGAGCGGCGACGGCCACCCGTACCACGCCGCCGCGGCGGGCGATCCGCTCGGCGGACAGCACCACCATCCGGCACCACCACGGTTCGGTGAGAAAGCCTTCGCCGATGCCCAGCACGCGGGAGCGCACGGTGGCGTGCCGGACCAGGTCGGTGATGCCGTGCAGGTCCGCGAGCATCCGAAAACCGTTGTCGGGCAATGCCTTGACGACGCCCGGAGACACCACCCAGCCAGGCGCGGCAAAAAGCCGGGTGCGCAAGCCGAGATGCTCGAGCACCCGGTCGGCGGCCATCAGCCGCAGGTTGGCCTCGTGGGCCCGAAGAATGGCGAACTCACCGCGGCGCTTTTTCGTGGCCGCGTCGTCATAGCCGTGCAGCACGATGGCGTCGCCGCCGGAACGCCGGGTGGTCAGCCATTCGACCGTGCTGGGGTCGCGGTCGAGTCGGTAGTCACCACTGAGGCGGGGTGCCACCAATAGCGACACCGGCACGTTGCGGGCATCCATTTGCGCGCAGAACGCCTCCACGTCGGGCAGGGTACGTTCCCCGATCCCCGAGACCGAGACGATCAATTTTCCAGCCACACCCGCAGTTTGACGATCTCAGGTGTCGGAATGGTGAAGGACACGCAGACGCCAGGCGTATATCGAAACCACGCTTCCGCAGGTCCCGCCCATGCGCGGCTCGCGGCAGTGGGCTTGCGGGCGACGCCGGGGCCGATCGGTTCGATATGCTAAGCAACGCCATGGATCAGGCCCCGTACGCAGCGGCCGACACCCCGCTACCCTACGATCCCGCCCCGCAGCCGGGCGCGGGTGAGCGGGACTACCCGGACAAACTGGACGCCGGCCTGTTGCGGATTTCCGCCGTCTGCATCCTGGCGACCGTGATGGCGATCGTGGACGTCACCGTCGTCAGCGTCGCGCAGCGCACCTTCATCGACCAATTCACGTCCTCACAGGCCGTCGTCGCCTGGACGATGACCGGCTACACGCTGGCGTTGGCGACCGTGATACCGATCACCGGGTGGGCGGCCGACCGGTTCGGCACCAAGCGACTTTTCATCGGCTCCGTGCTCGCCTTCACGCTGGGCTCCGTACTGTGCGCGGTGGCCGCAAACATCTTGCAGCTCATCGTCTTTCGAGTGGCTCAAGGCGCCGGCGGCGGCATGCTGCTGCCCCTGAGCTTCATGATCTTGACAAGGGAAGCGGGGCCACGACGGCTCGGACGCTTGATGTCGATCCTGAGCATCCCGATGCTGCTCGCCCCGATCGGTGGCCCGATCCTGGGCGGCTGGCTCATCGACACCTCCAGCTGGCGATGGATCTTCCTGATCAACCTGCCGATCGGGCTCCTCACCATGGCGCTCGCGGCGATCATCTTTCCCAGGGACCACGCGGCGCGGTCGGAGACCTTCGACCTCGTCGGCGTGCTGCTGCTCTCGCCGGGCCTGGCCACGTTTCTGTTCGCGGTCTCATCGATCCCGCGCTGCGGCACCGTCGCCGACCGCCACGTCGTGATACCGGCGGCCATCGGCCTGACGCTGATCGCGGCGTTCGTCGCGCATGCCTGGCGCCGCGCCGATCACCCGCTGATCGATCTGCGGCTGTTTCGCAACCCGGTACTCACCCATGCCAACGTGACGATGCTGGTATTCGCCACCGCCTTCTTCGGTGCCGGCCTACTGCTGCCCAGCTACTTCCAGCAGGTGCTGCACCAAACCCCCTTGCAGGCGGGTTTGCGCATGATTCCTCAGGGGCTGGGCGCCATGCTGACCATGCGGCTGACCGGGCCGTTGGTGGACCGGCAGGGGCCCGGCAAGATCCTGCTGATCGGCATCGCGGTGATCACCGCCGGGCTGGGCACCTTCGCCTTCGGCGTCGCCCGGCAGGCCGACTACCTGCCCACTTTGCTGATCGGCCTGACGATCATGGGCCTCGGCATGGGATGCACCATGATGCCGCTGTCCGTCGCGTCTGTGCAGGCGCTGGCCCCGCATCAGATCGCCCGCGGCACGACGCTGATGAGCGTCAGCCACCAGGTCGGCGGGTCGATGGGCACCGCGCTGATGTCGATGATCCTGACCAACCAGTTCAACCGAAGTGAAAATATCGTCGCCGCGAACAAGCTCGCAGCGTTGCGGCAGCAAGCAGCCGTCACCGGGGTCCCGGTCGACCAGTCCGCGATACCGCGGCAGGCGCTGAGCACCGGTTTTTGGACCAACGTGGTGCACGACCTGTCCCACGCCTATACGGCGGTGTTTGTGATCGCGGTGGTTTTGGTGGTGTCGACGATCATTCCGGCGTCGTTTCTGCCGAAAAAGCCGGCGAGCCAAACAGTGGGTGAATAGCCCCGTCAGCACGGCAGCGTCAAGGCGTTCCAATACCGGATCTGGACGGACGTCCGTTTAGCGTGCGACCACCGGTCACCGGCCTGGCCAGCGAGAAAAAGGCGCCGGTGTAATCAAACGGCTAAAAGGTTCCGCGGACGGGTATGGGACTCGATATGCTCGGCAGCACGATGCAGAAGGCCTATTCCGCCCCTTCCGATGCCGCGGGCCACCCCGGTTCAACCGCGCGAGCGGACACGGACAGACGCGAGTCTCCCGACAAACTGGACGCTGCGCTGCTCCGCATCGCCGGGGTGTGCGGGCTGGCCTGCATCATGGCGATCCTCGACAACACCGTCGTGCTCGTCGCGCAGCCCACGTTCCTCGCGCAATTCGGCTCCACCCAGGCCATCGTCTCCTGGACAATCGCCGGCTACATGCTCGCTTTTGCGACGGTGATCCCGGTAACGGGTTGGGCAGCCGACCGCTTCGGCACCAAACGGCTGTTCATGGGTTCGGTCTTGCTGTTCACGCTGGGCTCGCTCCTGTGCGCGTTGGCACCAAATATTCTGACCCTCATCATCTTTCGCGTGGTCCAAGGTATCGGCGGCGGCATGCTGTTACCGCTGAGCTTTGTGATCTTGACGCGCGAGGCCGGACCGAAGCGCGTCGGTCGGCTGATGGCGATCGGTGGCCTTCCGATTCTGCTCGGCCCCATCGGTGGCCCGATTCTGGGCGGCTGGCTGATCGATACGTACGGCTGGAAATGGATCTTTTTGGTGAACCTGCCGGTCGGGCTCGTCGCGTTCACTCTCGCGGCGATCATGTTCGCCAAAGACCGCTCGTCCCCGTCGGAGGCCTTCGACTTCGTCGGGGTGCTGCTGCTGTCGCCCGGCGTGGCCGCGTTCCTGATCGGCGTGTCGTCCATCCCGGGCCGCGGCACTGTGGCCGACCGCTACGTGTTGATACCGGCGCTCCTCGGGCTGGGCTTGATCGTCGCGTTCGTCTGGCATGCCTGGTATCGCGCGGATCATCCGCTGATCGACCTGAGGCTTTTCCGAAACCGGGTGGTCACAGAGGTCAATGTGACGTTGCTGGTGTTCGCCGTCGCCTTCGTGGGCGCCGGGCTGCTGGTCCCGAGCTATTTCCAGGTGGTGCTCCACGAGACCCCGATGCAGGCCGGGCTGCACATGGTGCCGGTAGGGGTCGGTGCCCTGGTGACCATGCCGCTCGGCGGGGCCTACGTGGACCGACGGGGGCCGGGCAAGATCGTCGTGGTCGGCCTCGCGCTGATGGCCGCCGGCCTCGGCATATTCACCTTCGGAGTGGCCAGGCAGGCCGCCTACCAACCGACGCTGCTAGCCGGGTTGACGGTCATGGGCCTGGGCATCGGCTTCACCACGACGCCGCTCAATGCGGTGCTCATGCAATCCCTGGCGCCGCAGCAGATCGCCCGCGGGACGACGCTGATGAGCGTCAACCAACAGATAGGTGGCTCGATCGGAGCCGCCCTGATGGCGGTGATCTTGACCAATCAGTTCAACCACAACGCGTACATCGCCAGCGCCAACAAGTTGGCGGAGCTGCAAGGTGAGGCCGCCAGGCGCGGGCAGCCGGTCGATCCGTCCGCCATTCCACGGCTAACGACCAGCCCGGATTTCGCGAGCAACCTCATGAACAGCCTCTCCCACGCGTACACGGTGGTCTACGTGCTGGCTGTCGTGCTGGTCGCGTTGACGATGATCCCGGCGTGGTTCTTGCCGAAAAAGGTGCCGGCCCACGTAGCCGGCGAGTGAGCCCGCAATCGCCGTGTTAGCCGCCGTCGCGGTGACCGGACGCGACGGCTAGCAGCCAGGCGTACTGGAATGCGGTTTCCTGCCACGCCTTGTAGCGACCACTGACTCCGCCGTGCCCGGCGTTCATCTGGGTCTTCAGCAGGACCGGACTGCCGTTGCCGTTGGCGTGCCGCAACGCCGCCACCCACTTGGCGGGCTCGACGTAGTAGACCCTGGTGTCGTTCAGCGAAGTCATCGCCAGAATGGCCGGATATCGCTTGGTCTCGACATTCTCATAAGGCGAATAGGACTTCATGTAGACGTAGACGTCCTTGTCCTGCAACGGGTTTCCCCATTCGTCCCATTCGGTGACGGTCAGCGGCAACGAGGGATCCAGGATGGTGGTCAGCGGGTCGACGAATGGGACCTGCGCGAGGATCCCGGCGAACAGATCCGGCGCCAGGTTGGCGACCGCCCCCATCAGCAGGCCGCCCGCGCTGCCGCCCAACGCCACCAGTTGCTGGGGCCTCGTGACCCCCGTGTCGACCAAGTGCCTTGCCACCGCGACGAAGTCGGTGAAGGTGTTCTTCTTCTCCAGCAGCTTGCCGTGTTCGTACCACGGCCGACCCATCTCACCGCCACCGCGGACATGGGCGATGGCGAACACCATGCCGCGGTCCAGCAGCGACAACCGTGCGATGGAAAAGCTGGGATCGATGCACATCTCGTAGGCGCCGTATCCGTAAAGCAGGGCCGGCGCCTCAGATTCGATGCCGGCGCGGTGCACGATGGACACCGGGATTCGGGCGCCGTCGTCGGCAAGCGCCCAGTCACGCCGCTCCACGTAGTCGGCGATGCGGTAACCACCGAGCACGGGTTGCTCGCGCAGCAAGGTACGTTCGCCGGTGGCGAAATCGACGTCGTACACCCGCGCCGGAACGACCAACGACCCCGCCCTGATCCGCAGCTTGGGCGCATCCCAGCTCGGGTTGCCGGCCGTACCGGCCGACATCAACTCGGAGTCGAACGCGATCTCCTCGGGCTCACCGAATCGGCCCTCGGGTTCGATGTCCCATACCTGCAGCCGCGGCAGCGCCTCTCGCCGGTAGCTGACCACCAGATGGCCGGCGAAGGCATCCACCCCGTCGAGCCGCACATCGTCGCGGTGGCCGATCAGCGTTCGCTGCCGGGTCGGGTCGTCGACCGGCGCCTCGGCCAGCATGAAGTTCACCGCGCCCTGGTTGTGCAGGATCAGGAACCTGTCCTGCCCGCCGACCACCGCGTGCTCGACCGAGTACTCGACGCCCTCGCGCCGTGGCAGCACCACGGTGAACCGGGCATGCGGATCGGCGGCATCGGCATACCGGTACTCGGAGGTGATGGACGAGCCCGATGCGATGAAGATGTAGGCCTCGCTGCGGGTCAGCCCCACGCCAAGCCAAAACCGTTCGTCGGCCTCGTGATACACCAGCTCCGCCGGCTCACCGGAGCCAACGCGGTAGCGCCAGACCTTGTCGGGGCGGTGGGCAGCATCCAGGGTCAGGTAGTAGACGGTGCGGTTGTCGGCCGCCCATGTCGCTCCCGCCCCGATGTCGGGGATCTCGTCGCGATACAGCTCGCCGGTGCGCAGGTCCTTGAACCGCAGCGTGTAGCGTTCGTCGCCGACGACGTCGACCGAATACGCCAGCAGGTTCCCATCGAGGCTGACGGTGGCGGCACCGAGTGCGAAGAACTCATGGCCGTGCGCCTCGGCGTTGGAGTCGAGCAGGACCTGCTCGCCGGGAATCTCCGTGTCCTCCTCCAAGGCCGGCGGATCCCAGTCATCGGGACCGGCTATCGGGCAACGGCATTGGACCCGGTACTGCTTTCCTTCGAAAGTGCGAGCGTAATACCACCAGTAGCCCTGCCGCGTCGGCACCGACAGGTCGGTCTCCTTGGTACGCGCCTTGATCTCATCGAAGATCTTCTGCCGCAACGGCTCGAGATCGGCCGTCATCTGGTCGACGTAGCCGTTTTCCGCCTCGAGGTAGGCGATGACTTCGGGGTCGGACTTGTCGCGCAGCCATTCGTAGGGGTCGACGAAGACGTCGCCGTGATGCTCGCGTCTGGTGTCGTGCCGCTTGGCGACGGGTGGCACTGGAAGCACTTCCCGCCCGCGGGGCGCTGCATCGGCGCGCGCTTCCGTCATGCGCCGATCCAGTCACCGAAGCTCAGGCCGGAAATGCGTTCGTAGGCGTCGATATAACGGTCCCGCGTGACGTCGATGATGTGCTCGGGCAGCGGCGGTGGCGGCTGCGAGCCGTGGCGATCCCAGCCGGACTCGGGGCTGGTGAGCCAGTTACGGACGAACTGTTTATCGAAACTCGTCTGCACCACCCCCACCCGGTAATCCTCGGCCGGCCAGTATCGCGACGAGTCGGGCGTGAAGATCTCGTCGGCCAGCAGCAGGTTGCCATCGCGGTCGGTGCCGAACTCAAACTTGGTGTCGGCGATGATGATTCCCTTCGTCAGGGCGTGGTCTGCGGCCTGAACGTAGGTCTGCAGCGTGCGGTCGCGCAGCTGGTTGGCACGCACCGCACCCACCAACTCGATCACCGTGTCGAACGAGATGTTCTCGTCGTGATCCCCCAGCGCGGCCTTGGTGGCCGGAGTGAACAGCGGTTCGGCGAACTTACTCGCCTCGACCAGGCCGGGCGGCAGGGCGATGCCGCAGACCTTCCCGGTCGCCTGGTAATCCAGCAATCCCGACCCGGTGAGATAACCGCGCGCGACGCACTCCACCGGGAGCATGTCCAGCCGCCGCACCACCAGCCCACGGCCGAGGACCTCGTCCGGGATGCGTGGGTCGTCCGGCGGACCGGCCAGATGGTTGGGCGCGTCGACCAGACCGAAGAAGAAGACGCTCATCGCGGTCAGGATGCGGCCCTTGTCCGGGATCGTGCTGTCGAGGACGTAGTCGTACGCCGAGATCCGGTCGGTCGCGACCAGCAGCAGGTGTTCGTCGTCGACACGATAGATCTCGCGTACCTTGCCGCTGGCCAGGTGCTGGTAGTCGGACAGTGCAGGTCGCATCGGGTTAGCCTATCCGGCACCTCAGAAGGGCACATCCGTCGGGAGCTGTGCTGGGATCGGGAGTATGACACCGCGGTTGCTGCCCTACTCCACCCGGCCCGGCCGACTGATGGCCCAGCTGCTGAGCGATTTCGCCGTCATCATGTGGACGGCGCTCTGGCTACTGGTCGGGCTGGCCGTCTATGACGCCGTGTCCACGATCGCCGAGGCCGGCCGGCAGGTCGAGAGCGGGGCGCACGGCCTCGCCGGCAATCTGGCGTCGGCCGGTCACGACACCCAGCACATCCCCCTGGTGGGCGACGCGATCAGCAAGCCGCTGAACTCCGCGAGCCAGGCGGCCCTGGATCTTGCCGGCGCCGGTCACGACCTGGACTCCACCGCGAGCTGGCTGGCGATCCTGCTCGCGATGGCCGTCGTCGCGGTCCCGATCCTGGTGGCGGACGTGCCGTGGCTCTTGCTGCGGCTGCGGTTCTTTCGACGCAAGCTGACGGTGAGCGCCCTGGCAGCGACCCCGGCCGGTGAGCAACTGCTGGCCCTGCGGGCCCTGACGAACCGGGCGCCGCGGCAGCTCGCCGCCATCAGCGTGGATCCGGTCGGCGGGTGGCGCCGGGAAGATCCGCTCACCATCCGGGCCCTGGCGGCGCTCGAACTACGGGCGGCCGGCATCTCGATCCGCCGCGCTTAGCAGCGCGCGACCGAAGAGCAGCAGCCCCGCGACGAGGACAATGAGCCACGCCGCCAACGCATCCCAGAAGAACACCAGCGAAACCGTCAGCAGGGATGGGTGGCCGGTCTCGGCCGCCATGGCGTAACTGGCCGCGGAATACATACCAAGCGGAAAGACGAAAGCCCACCACACGCCGGCGAACCGCAGCATATTGGGACGGCGGCTGATCCGGTGCAGGCCGAAGTAGATCAGCGGCGGTATCCACAAGGTGGCCGCCAACCACGTCACGACGGTGACCGTGCGGACCGGCCCGGCCAGCCAGGCCGGAGCCAGGGGATGAATGCTGTCACCGGCCAGCGTCGCAATCGCCATGCCGCCCATCAGGATCCAGCTGTCCGGCTCGAATCCGTCCCGGTCCTGCCTTTCGCTGACCACCCGCCAGAGGATCAGCCAGGTCATCAGCGCGTAGATGAGGATGGCGATCACCCACACGGCCACGGCAACGGCCACCCACCAGCGATGTCCGGTGTGGTACGCCGCCCGGGCGATCACGATCGCCAGCCCAGAGGTTCCGACGCTGCCCAGTTCCCACGCCCCATGGGCATGGTTGCGCAGCGTCGCCCATCGGCGCGTCAACATGTTCCGCGAACTGAGCGCGATCAGCGCCAGCCACGAGCACAGCCCAACCGCGCCGAGCGTCCGCAGCACCCACACGTCGGACTGCAGCCGGGTGTCGATGACCGCGCAGGCGGCGACGAAGGTGAACAACCGAAGGGTGACATCCGGGTCCGTCGCGTCCCAGCGCGAGGTGCGACGCCTGCCAAGCACCGTTGCGACCACCAGGAGCGTCAGGACGGCCAGGCCGGCGGTCGCGACGACGCCCAGCGTGTCACTGATCCGGCCATAGCCGTGGTCGCGCGCGGCGATCGACAGGATGCCGGTTGCCATCACGGCGGCGAAGACGTCCGGTGTCGGCTCGACATCGGCGGGTCCGATCCTCACCGCTCCTCGGAGAGTTCCACCACCAGGTGCCGGATGCCGGTATGCCGATTGCTGCGAGCCCATTCCACCGGCCGCACCACCCGTACCGCCCCGAACCGTGAAAACAGCTCCTCGTAGAGCACCCGCAGTTCGAGACGGGCCAGGTTGGCGCCCAGGCAATAGTGGACACCCTGCCCGAATCCCAAGTGCGGGTTCGGCTTTCGGGTGATGTCGAATTCGTCGGCGCGCTCGAATACGTCGGCGTCGCGATTCGCCGAACCCTCCCAGATCTGAACCTTCTGCCCCGCCAGGATCGGCTGTCCGCCGAGCGTGACGTCGCGGGTGGCGGTGCGGCGCTTGGACGGTGACGGCGACGTCCACCGCACGATCTCCTCGACGGCGGTCGGCAGCGTGTCGAGATCCCCACGCAGCGCCCGCAGTTGCTCCGGATGGTCGGCCAGCGCCAGCAGCCCGCCGGCGACCGCGTTGCGCGTCGTCTCGGCGCCGGCGCTGAAGAGCAGGCTGAAGAACAGGTACAGCTCGAGATCCGATAGCGATGGCGCATCCGCATCGTCGACCATCGCGTTCGCGACGACCGACAGCATGTCCTCGGTCGGCTCCGCCCGCTTCGATGAGATCAGCTGCCGGCCATAGTCGTACATCCGCGACCCGGCCTCTTCTACCGACAGCTGAGAAAGCGAGGCCTTGCGCGAACCGCCGAAGTCGAACTGCGGCTCGATGGCCTCGAACAGCCAATGCCGTTCGGACTCGGGCACTCCCAGCAGGATGCAGATCATCTGCATCGGCAGCTCTGCGGCGATGTCAACCAGGAAGTCGAACGGTTCGCCGGGCACCACGGCATCGAGCAGCCGGCGCGCCCGTGCCCGCAGATCGTCTTCGACCAGCCGGATCATCCGCGGCGTCAGCCCCGAGCTGACAAGTCGCCGGATCTGCGAGTGACGCGGGTCATCCATCATGTTCAGTACCTGGCCGGCGATGGCCAGGTCCTGCAGCAGCGTGCCTCCGTATGGCCGCCCGCCGCCGGTGACCGACGAGTAGGTCGCCGGATCCTTCAGCACCTCGAGCGTTTCCCCATACGTGGCGACCGACCAGAAGCCCTCGCCGTCGGGGGTGTTGTCGGTCGGCTCGTGCCAGTACACGGGCGCTTCGCGCCGGTGGATGGCGAACAGCTCGTGGGGAAAACCGTTGGCGAAGTTGTCGAGATCGGTGAAGTCGATCCCCGCGAGCGCCCCGGCGAGAGTCACAGGATCGCGCCCGGCGCGTACTTGGCGGCGTCCGGATAGCGGCTCACCAATGCGTCGATCATCGCCGCCACCTCGTCCACCTGGTCACCGGCCGCACCGACGAACGCCTCCTTGTCGGCGAGCGCGGCATCGAGCGCGGACCGGTCCAGCGGCAGCCGCTCGTCGGCGGCCAACCGATCCAGCAGATCGGGTTCCGCGCCGCGCTCGCGCATGGCCAGGGCCGTGGCGACAGCGTGTTCGCGGATCACATGGTGCGCGGCCTCGCGGCCCATTCCGGCCCGGACCGCGGCGATCAGCACCTTGGTGGTGGCCAGGAACGGCAGGTAGCGATCCAGCTCGCGGGCGATCACCGCGGGGTAGGCGCCGAATTCGTCGAGCACCGTCAGGAACGTCTCGATTTGCCCGTCGATGGCGAAGAAGCTGTCAGGCAACGCAACCCGGCGCACCACCGAACAGAACACGTCACCCTCGTTCCACTGCGCGCCCGCCAGATCGGCGGCCATCGAGGCGTAACCGCGCAGCACCACCTGCAACCCGTTGACCCGTTCGCAGCTGCGGGTGTTCATCTTGTGCGGCATCGCCGACGAGCCGACCTGGCCGGGGGCGAATCCCTCGGTGACGAGCTCGTGCCCGGCCATCAGCCGGATCGTGTGGGCCAGCGACGACGGGCCCGCACCCAGCTGCACCAGAGCGGACAGCACGTCGTGGTCGAGCGAACGGGGGTAGACCTGCCCGACGCTGGTCAAAACGGTTGCGAAGCCGAGGAATTCGGCCACGCGTCGCTCGAGTTCGGTCAGCTTGGCCGGGTTCGCGTCCAGCAGGTCCAGCATGTCCTGGGCCGTGCCCATCGGGCCCTTGATCCCGCGCAGGGGGTAGCGGTCGATCAACTCGCGCAGCCGGGTCAGCGCGATCAGCGTCTCCTGCGCGGCGGACGCGAACCGCTTGCCCAACGTGGTGGCCTGCGCGGCGACGTTGTGGCTGCGCCCGGCCATCACCAGGTCGCGGTATTCCACCGCGCGCTCGGCAAGCCGCGCCGCCACCGCGATCCCATGGGAGAAGACCACTTCGAGGGATCGCCGGATCTGCAGCTGCTCCACGTTCTCGGTCAGGTCGCGGCTGGTCATGCCCTTGTGCACGTGCTCGTGCCCGGCCAGCGCGTTGAACTCCTCGATGCGGGCTTTCACGTCGTGGCGCAGCGCCCGCTCGCGCTCGGCGATCGAGGACAAATCGACGTCCTCGAGCACCCGCTCGTAGTCGGCGATGGCGTCCTGCGGAACGTCCACCCCAAGCTCCGCCTGCGCGCGCAGCACCGCGAGCCACAGCCGGCGCTCGGCGACGACCTTGGCCTGCGGCGACCAGATCGCGACCATTTCCGCGCTGGCGTACCGGGTGGCCAGGACATTCGGAATGCTCACAGACATAGAGCTTACGATCCGCCGCTCTACCCTAGGCAGGATGTACTTCGCCGGCGTCGATCTGGCCTGGGCCGGGCGCAACCCCACCGGCGTCGCGGTCGTCGACTCGAGGGGCCTCCTGGTGCACATCGGCGCCGCCGGCGATGACGCCGATGTGCTCGCCGCGTTGTCGCCCCATGTGCGGGGGGATTGCGTTGTCGCCTTCGACGCTCCGCTCGTGGTGACCAACCCGACGGGCCAGCGTCCCGCCGAGGCCGCACTCAACCGCGACTTCCGCAGGTTCGAGGCCGGGGCGCACCCGGCCAACACGGCGAAACCGGAGTTCGCCGACGGGCCGCGCGCGGCGCGCTTGGCGCACGCGATGGGGCTCGACATGGACCCACGGTCAGCGGCACCGCGCCGCGCCATCGAGGTCTACCCGCATCCGGCCACCGTGGTGTTCTTCCGGCTGGCGCGAACGCTCAAGTACAAGGCCAAGCCGGGCCGGGGAGTCGACCAGCTCAGGTCCGAGCTGCTCTTGCTGATGGACGGCATCGAAAAGCTCGCGCACGCACCGGTGCCCTTGCGCGTGGCGGGTCATGAGGATTGGGTTCGGCTGCGCCACCGCGTGACCACCGCCCAGCGCAAGAGCGAGCTCCGCCGCGCCGAGGATCCGGTTGATGCCGTCGTCTGCGCCTACGTGGCGTTGTTCGCGCAGCGCCGCCCGGCGGAGGTAACGATTTACGGGGACTTCGCCACCGGGTACATCGTGACGCCGTCGTTGCCGGCCGACCGGACCGGCCGCTGATCAATGGGCGCGAGCACGTCGATGAGATCGACCACCGTTCCCACCGCCGCCGCGCGAGGGTCGCGGCCCTCGACCAAAGCGGACACCACGCAGCCATCGACCGCACAGATCAGCGTGCACACCAGCTCGATGTGCACCGTGCGGCCCGAACGCTCGATGGCCTCGGCCACGGCCTCGGCGCGCTGCCGCAGGCTGCGACGCATGGTCTCGCGCAACGCGGGGAGCCGGGTGCACGCGATGTGTCGCTCGTAGCGCGAGATCAACTGGTCGCTGAGCGCCGGGCTGGACACGTCTCCGACCAGCAGGTCGACCAACACCTCGGCGATGGTTTCGGGTCCGCGACGCCGTCGGGACAGGGCGGAGACCCGAGACCGCAGCTGCGCCACCTCGATCATCGCGATGTGTTCGACGGCGCGCGCGATCAAATCGTCAAGGGACGAGAAGTAATACGTCGTCGACGCCAGCGGCAGTCCGGCGCGCCGAGCGACCGCGCGGTGACCCACCGCATCGAATCCGCCTTCGGCGAGCAACTCGGCGGCGGCGCTCACCAGCGCATACCGTCGACGTTCTCCCTTGGGAGTGACTGCTGAGGTCACGAGTAGCCATCGTGCCAGTCAAAGTGGTACTGCATTGCCATTTCCGTCAAACGGCCCGCGAGACCAACGTGGCATGATGGCCCGCATGCCCGAAATGAGCCGCCGCGCCTTGCTGGGCCTCGGCGCCGGCGCCGCCGCGGGCGCAGTGGGCACGTATGGGCTCGACATTTTGTTCAAGCCCCGACCATCTCAGGCCGTGCCGCTGTCACCGGTCGGCACCCAGGGGCCGCTGGCGCCGCCGCCGAGCGCGCCTCTCGAGCCCGCTCCCCCGGGGCAACCAGCACCCACCATGGTGACGGGTTCCTTCGTTTCTGCGGCGCGCGGCGGGATCAACACCAACTGGGCCATCGCGCGCCCGCCCGGCCAGACCAAGGCACTGCGACCGGTGATCGCGCTGCACGGCAAGGGCAGTGATGCGTCCACGGTGATGGCCGGCGGCGTGGAACAGGGTTTGGCGCAGGCCGTCAACGCGGGGCTGCCGCCGTTTGCGGTGGTCGCCGTGGACGGCGGTGGCAGCTATTGGCACAAGCGGGCTTCCGGCGAGGACAGCGGGGCCATGGTGCTCGACGAGCTCATTCCGATGCTCGGGAGCCAGAACCTGGACACCTCGCGGGTGGCGTTTCTGGGATGGTCGATGGGCGGCTACGGCGCCTTGCTGCTCGGCGACCGGCTGGGTCCGGCACGCACCGCGGCGATCTGCGCGGTCAGTCCCGCACTGTGGCTCTCCTCCGGTGCGGCCGCGCCGGGCGCGTTCGACGGGCCCGACGACTTCGCGGCGAACTCGGTGTTCGGGATGCCTGCGCTGGCGTCGATTCCAATCCGGGTGGACTGCGGCGACAGCGACCCGTTCTACGCCGCGACCAAGCAGTTCATCGCGCAGCTGCCCCATCCGCCCGCGGGCGGGTTCTCGCCCGGCGGGCACAACGGAGAGTTCTGGAGCTCGCAGCTGCCGGCCGAGTTGACCTGGATGGCGCCGCTACTGACGGCCTGAGGCCTGGGCCTGGGGGTGTCCCCCCGTCACGCCAGTCACTTCGGCACCAGCACACGGGCATCATGCAATTGTGAAACTTGATATCGCGCGCGATATCAAAGTCGGGGAGAACACAATGCCTTTCGCGGGCCGGATTTCCGTTGGGCCCGCTTGAGGACTCGTGCGACGATCGCAGGGTGACCGCGCCCTTCGACTGGAACTTCCCGTACGCCTGGCCGCGGAAACCGATGCTGGCGGAAAACGTCGTGTGCACATCACAACCGCTGGCCGCCCAAGCGGGCCTTCGAATGCTCGCCGAGGGTGGTAGCGCGGTCGACGCGGCCATCGCCACCGCCGTCGCCCTCACCGTGGTGGAGCCGGTGTCCAACGGCATCGGCTCCGACGCCTTCGCCATCGTCTGGGATGGCCGGCAGTTGCACGGGCTGAACGCGTCCGGCCGCTCGCCCGCCGCCTGGACACCGGAATACTTCGGCGCCAAGGCCGTTCCCGCGCTGGGCTGGAACGCGGTGACCGTCCCGGGCGCGGTGTCGGCATGGACCGAACTGCATGCCAAGTTTGGCAAGCTCCCGTTCGGCACACTCTTCGAGCCTGCAATCCGATACGCCCGCAACGGGTTTCTGGTATCGCCGACCGTCGCGGACCAATGGAAGGCGCAGCTCCCGCTGTTCGAACAACAGCCCGGCTTCGCGGCGGCATTCATGCCCGGGGGGCGGGCACCGAAACCCGGTGAGCGGTTCCAGTTTTCCGAACAGGCCACCACGCTCGAGAAGATCGCCGCGACCAATGGCGAGGCGTTCTACCGCGGCGAGCTGGCCGCCCAACTCGAGGCGCACGCAGCGGCCAACGACGGCGTGATGCGGGCCAGCGACCTCGCCGCTCACCGCGCCGACTGGGTGGGCACCATCAGTGGCCCCTACCGCGGCTACACCGTGCACGAGATCCCGCCCAATGGCCACGGGATCGTGGCCCTGATCGCCCTGGGGATCCTGGAGCACTTCGACATGGCTTCGCTCGCGGTCGATTCCGCCGACAGCGTGCACCTTCAGATCGAGGCGGTGAAGCTGGCATTCGCCGACGCGCAGGCTTACGTCGCCGACATCGAGCACATGCCGGTGCATCCGCAACAGCTGCTCGACGCCGACTACCTGAGGCAGCGCGCGGCCCTGATCGACCGGGGGCGGGCGCTGCCGGCGTCGGCGGGCACGCCGGGCGGGGGAACCGTTTATCTGACCGCAGCCGACGCCGCGGGAATGATGGTGTCGATGATCCAGTCGAACTACATGGGATTCGGATCGGGTGTCGTGGTGCCGGGCACCGGCATATCACTGCAGAACCGAGGGGCGAATTTCGTTGCCGCTGAGGGTCATCCGAACCGGGTCGGGCCCGCCAAACGGCCCTACCACACCATCATCCCGGGCTTCGTCACCAAAGACGGCGCCCCGGTGATGAGCTTCGGCGTGATGGGCGGAACGATGCAACCTCAGGGGCACACCCAGGTGATGGTGCGCATCGCCGACCAGGGGCAGAATCCCCAGGCCGCGTGTGACGGCCCACGGTTCCGCTGGGTGCAGGGCCTGCAGGTCGCCTGCGAGAAAGGCTTCCCCGCCGCGACGCTGGACGAGCTCGGCCGCCGCGGGCATGACCTGGTTGCGGTGGACGACTACAACCAGTTCGGCAGCTGTCAGGCGATCTGGCGACTCGACGGCGGCTACTTCGCGGCGAGCGATCCACGCCGCGACGGCCAGGCCGCGGGGTTCTAGACGCTGATCTTGCCCTCGGCGGCCAACAGCGCGATGTCGCGCCGAAAGTGGCTGCCGGGCAACCGGATCGACCCCATCAGCCGGTACGCCTGCGCTCGGGCCGCAGCGAGGTCGGCGCCGGTGCCCACCACCGAGAGCACCCGACCGCCCGACGAGACGACCTCGCCGTCGTCGCGTCGCGCCGTACCGGCGTGCAACACCCCCTCGGTCTCCGCGCCGGTGATCACGTCACCGACGCGGGGGCGGCCGGGATAGTTCTCCGCGGCCAGCACCACCGTGACGGCGGCGCCCTCGTGCCAACGCAGGTCACCGAAGTCGGCGAGCCGGCCGGCACCCGCCGCGTACAGCAGCTGCCCGAGCGGCGATTCCAGCAGCGCCAGCACGGCCTGGGTCTCCGGATCGCCGAACCGGCAGTTGAATTCCACCACCGCCGGTCCTTTTGCGGTGATCGCCAGCCCGACGTACAGCAACCCGCGGAACGGGCTGCCCCGCCGAACCATCTCGGCCGCAACGGGTTCGACGATGTTGGCGACGATGTCCCGGTACAGCTCGTCGGGAAGCCACGGAACCGGTGCGTAGGCGCCCATGCCACCGGTGTTGGGTCCGGTATCGCCCTCGCCGACACGTTTGAAGTCCTGCGCAGGCAACAGCGGCACCACGGTCTCGCCGTCGACGACGCAGAACAGTGACACCTCGGGACCGTCCAGGTAAGACTCCAGCAGCACCGGGTGGCCCGCCTCGAGCAGCGCGGCGGCATGCGCGCGGGCCACCCCGCGATCCGCGGTCACCACCACGCCCTTGCCCGCGGCCAGCCGGTCGTCCTTCACCACCCAGGCCGGGTCGCCCGCCGGCGGCCCGAACCGGTCCAGGGCCACATCCAAATGGGCGGGGTTGTCGACGGTTTCGCTGGCCGCGGTCCGCACGCCCGCCGCGGCCATGACCTCTTTGGCGAACGCCTTCGACCCTTCGATCCGGGCGGCATCCTTGCTGGGCCCGAAGCAGACGATGCCCGCGGCGCGCAGCGCGTCGGCCACGCCCAGCACGAGTGGTACTTCGGGACCGATGACCACCAGATCAGCCCGGACGTCACGGGCCAGGGCGACGACGTCGTCACCCGAACTGATGTCGACGTCGCGCTGCTCGGCCACCCGGGCGGTGCCCGCATTGCCGGGGGCGACGATTAGTGCCGTGACCTGCGGGTCTTTCCGAAGCGCCAGCAGCAGCGCATGTTCACGGGCGCCCGAACCGATTACCAGGACTCGCACGACACGTCAGACTAGCCCGGGCAAATGCCGCACGCCCACGGCACCCGTATTCGGGTCAGTCCTTGTCCCCGGAGTGCATCTTCAGGGCGGCGTCCACGTTGGCCTTCTTGTCCTCTCCGGCGCCCTTCGCCGCGGCCTTCCTGCGCTTGGCGACGACGGCGTCGACGGCGCCGTTGAGCGCCGAACCCAGCGGGAACCCGAGATAGTGGGTGAGGAAGACGGCCATCTCCTTCAGCTCGGTCTCGGTGAGCTCCCCGTTGAGCAGCGCGGCGTTGATCTGGATCTCGGCCAGGTCGCGGTTCCCGACCGCGGTCACCGCCGTCAGCGTCATGATGCGCTTGTCGCGCATCGACAACCCCGGTCGCGTCCAGATGCTGCCGAACAGGTGGTCGACGGTCAGGTCGAAGTACGCGTCACCCTCGATGTTGGGCATCTCCCAGCCGTAGACCTCGTTCATCTTCTCGAGGCCCTTGCGGCGAAGTTCGTCCATCACGCCTCTTTCTCTGTGTGTGGCACCCCGAGGCCGGCCGCCAGCCCCTCGTAAGCCAACCGGGCCAGCGGCAGGTCGACCGACAACGCGTCGCCCAAACCTAGCGCCAGGCTCAGGTCTTTTTCGCCGAGGCCGCGGGTGTGCATAAAGGGCTGGTACAGGAAGTTTTCTGGTTCAAGGTCTTTCATGTCGTTGCGGACCATGATGGCTCCCGGCCCGCCGGTGAGGGCGTCGGTGTGACGGACCACCCGGCCCAGCGCCTGCAGGTCCAGGCCCGCCGCCTCGGCCAGTTTCATCGCTTCGCACGCCGCGACATACGACGTGAACGTCAACATGTTGCGCGCCAACTTCATTCGTGTCCCCGCGCCCGGCTCGCCGGCGTGGATGACGACCGCTGCCCAGTGTTTGAACGCCGGCTTGATCCGCTCGTACACCTCGCGATCGGCCCCCACCATGGTGGCGAGCTCACCCTTCGCGGCGGCGGCCGCGCCTCCGCTGACCGGCGCGTCGACGATGTGGATCCCCCGTGGTTTCAGATCGCTGGCCAGTTCCGCGGCCGTGGTATCGCTGATGGTCGAGTGGATCGCGATGACCGTGCCGGGCTTGGCGTGAGCCGCCAGTTCGCCGACCACCTCGCGCACCTGCGCGTCGTCCAAGACCGTGACGTGGATGATGTCGGCGGCCGCGACGTCTGCGACGCTGTCGGCCAGCCCGGCGCCCTTCTCGGCCAGGGGCGTCATGGCCTCGGTCCTGATGTCGTAAACCGTTACTCCGCCGGGCCATTCGGTCATCTTGCTGGCCATCGGCGCGCCCATGTTGCCCAGGCCGATGTACCCGAGCTTCGCGTGCTCAGTCATGACCGGATGATCTGCCCGCCGTCGACGTTGAAGATCTGCCCGGTGATCCACGACGCCTCATCGGACAGCAGGAACAGGCACATTCCGACCAGGTCTTCGGGAGTTCCCATGCGAGACAACGGCAGACCCTTGACGATGTCGGCGACCATCTCCTGCGGCGTGGTGGTCCGGTTGGCCTCGGTGTCGATGGGCCCGGGCGCGATCGCGTTGATGCGGATGTTCTGGCCGCCCAGTTCGCGGGAGAGCTGCTGGGTCAGGCCGTTGATGCCGACCTTGGCCAGGCCGTAGTAGTTCGAGTACAACCACGCGGCGGTGGACGACTGGTTCACGATCGCCCCGCCGCCACGCTTGGCCATCTTCTTGTACACCGCGCGGGTGCACCACAACGCACCGTCGAGGTTGACGCTCATGAACTTCTTGTAGTAATCGGGGTCGATGGTGAGCAGGAAGTCCAGCTTCATGCCCCCGAAGATCGCCGCGTTGTTGACCAGATAGTCGATGCCGCCGAATTCGGCCAGTGTGCGGTCGGCCATCGCCTTGGCCGACGCCGGGTCGGACACGTCGACCGGGACGGCAAGGGCGGTGCCGCCGTCGGCCACGATCTGCTTGGCCACTCCCTGCGCCGCCTCTGCCTTGATGTCGGCCACGACGACCGCCGCGCCCTCCCGGGCCAGCGCCTCCGCGTAGGCCTGGCCGATGCCGCCGCCGGACCCGGTGACGATGGCGACTTTGTTCTCGAATCGCATGCTTCAAACTCCTCTAGTTGACGGCCGTCGCAATGGTCTTGGTCTCCAGGTACTCCTCGAAACCGGCCAGGCCCATCTCGCGGCCGTTTCCGGACTGCTTGTAACCGCCGAACGGCGCGTCGGCCGAGTACCAGACGCCGCCGTTGACGTTGATCGTGCCCGCGCGAACCCGCGCTGCGACGGTCGCCGCCCTGTCCGGGTCCGCGCCGAACACGGTGCCCGACAACCCGTATGGCGAGTCGTTGGCGATGCGCACGGCGTCGTCGTCGCCATCGTGCGGGATCACCGTCAGGACCGGGCCGAAGATCTCCTCACGCGCGCAGCGGGCATCGTTGCCCAGCCCCGCGATCAACGTGGGCTCGATGAAGAAGCCGACGTCACGGTCGGCCGGCCGCCCGCCCCCGCAGGCGAACGTTCCGCCCTCGGCGATCGCCGAGTCGAGATAGCCCTGGATCCGGTCGCGCTGGCGCGCGGAAATCACCGGCCCGCAGATGGTTCCGGGATCGGTGGGGTCGCCGGCCTTGATGCCGCCCATTGTCGCGGCCGCGATGGAAACCGCTTCGTCATACCGCGCCCGCGGCACCACCAACCGGGTGGTGATCGCGCAGCCCTGCCCGGCGTGCATGCAGACCGAGAATCCGGCCACGCCCACCGCGCCGCCCAGGTCGGCGTCGTCCAGGACGATGAACGCCGACTTGCCGCCCAGCTCGAGGAAGATCTTCTTGATGGTCGCGGCGCCGTCGGCCATCACGCTGCGGCCGGTAGCGGTCGACCCGGTGAACGAAACCATGTCCACCCGAGGGTCTTTGGCCAACAGCGCGCCCACGCCGTGGTCGCTGGACGTGACGATGTTGATGACGCCGGGCGGAAAGTCGGTGTGCTCGGCGATGAGTTCCCCCAGCACAGCCGCGCACCAGGGGGTGTCAGGGGCGGGCTTGAGGACGACGGTGTTGCCGGCGGCCAGCGCGGGCCCGATCTTGGCGAGGTTGATCTGGTGGGGGAAGTTCCACGGGGTGATGGCGCCGACGACGCCCACGGCCTCACGGGCGATGGTGCGCCGGGTGGGGATGCCCATCGGCGACGCCAGGCCGAGATCCTGGTTGTAGACATAGGATTCGGCGGTGTCCGCCGCGAAGGCCAGGTCGCTGACCGGGATCTCGAGCTGGGCGATGCTGGTGAGCATCCGCGGCGCGCCGACTTCGGCGATGGTCAGGTCGCGCAACTCTTCGAGGTGCCGTTGCATCGCCTGCTGCAGCTGGCGGACGCATCGCACCCGCAGCTCGGTGTTGCGTGACCAGTCCGTCTCGTCGAAAGCGCGGCGCGCGGCGTCGATGGCGCGGCCCATGTCGTTGGCGTCGGCATCGGCCGCGACCCCGAGCACCTCCTCGGTCGCCGGGTTGATCGTCGGGAAGGTGCCGGCGCTGCCGGGCGACATCTTGCCGTCGATGAAGAGTGCACTCACGCCGTCGGCCAGCAAGGCCATCTCCCGCTCCCGTCTGTGCGGACCACATTGACTACGCGAAATCCAGGAGACATTTCGATGGACAGTTGTCCGATATTCTCCGATGGAACCATAGCCGCCGGGGCGTCGGCGGTGCAAGGGCCGATCCCGGCTACGGCGGCGACGCGCCAAAAACACCACATTAACCGGCATCTTCACCGGTCGGGCTTGCCTCAGTCCGAGTCAGTCCGATAGCTTGGACATGTGTCCAGCGATGCACTGGTGGCGATCACGTCGCAGGCCGATCACCAGACCGGCCTGCCGGCGCGCAACCGCCGGCAGGAGGAGACCTTCCGCAAGGTGCTCGCGGCCGGCATCGAGACGCTCCGCGAGAAGTCTTACGCCGACCTGACGGT
>NZ_LZJG01000121.1:0-719 GCF_001667785.1 Mycobacterium sp. E3247
TCAACGAGTACCGGGCCGAGCAGGCCGCGGCTGCGCTGCATTCCCGCATACGCCACACCGCGATCGTTCGGCGCGACGGGAATTTTGTCGATGTCGACGTCCGGGATCTCGTCCCCGGGGACGTCATCCGGCTCTCCCTTGGGCAGGCGGTGCCCGCGGACGTGCGATTGATCCAGACGGCAGCGTTGGAATGCGACGAGGGCATCCTGTCCGGGGAATCCACCGGCTCGGAGAAGTCACCGACGCCGGTGGGAACCGACGTCGCGCTGACCGACATGACCGATGTGGCGTTCATGGGCACGATCGTGAGCGCGGGCGAAGGCTTGGCCGTCGTGTATGCCACCGGGAATCGCGCCGAGTTCGGCCGGATCGCGGCGGGTCTGAGTGAGCGCCAACCCGAGACCGACTTTCAGGTCGGCCTGCGCCGGTTTTCGTATCTGCTGCTCCGGGTCGCGGTTGCGCTGACCGCGCTGATTCTGGTCACCAACTTGATGTTGCACCGGCCGCTGATCAATTCGGCACTGTTTGCGCTGGCGATCGCGGTCAGCATCACGCCACAGCTTCTCCCCGCGGTGGTCAGCACCAGCCTGGCGACCGGTTCCCGACAACTGGCCAAGGCGAAGGTGCTCGTCAAGCGGTTGGTCTGCATCGAGGACCTCGGCGACATCGACATCCTGATCACCGACAAGACCGGAACCTTGACGGAGGGACGGATCCCC
>NZ_LZJG01000122.1:0-528 GCF_001667785.1 Mycobacterium sp. E3247
AGGAGACGAAATGAGGATTCGTTTCATTGTTTCGGCGCTCGGGGCTGTAGTGGTCGCGTTGGCGGTTGGGTGTGGCGGCGGGCAGGGCGGCGGCCACAACGCCACCTCGGTCGCACCCTCGCCGACGCCCACGGTCGGGCCAACGCTGGCGCTCAATCGGATCGATGAGCTGCTCCTGCCGCCGGAAGTGGTCGGCGACATCGTCGGCTCCAAACTCAACTGGACGGGCACGCCTCCGCCCGGTTGGACCAGGCCTCCAGTGCCCCCTGTCATCGACGAGGGCAACCCGGACTGTGCGGCGCTGTTCGGGCTGGACACCAACACGGTTGGCGTGGCCTATACCGGATGGCGGAGCAATCAATACAGGGAGGAAAAGGACACTTCAGGTCATGCGGTCCGTCAAGCCGTTGCGACGGTTGTCGATTCCAAAGCAGCGACGGTGTTGCTTGGCGACGCTTTTGCCAAGCGTCTCGATGCGTGCAGCAATGCCGTCATCCACCTGAGCGGCAAATATCGATGGAGATTCCA
>NZ_LZJG01000123.1:0-593 GCF_001667785.1 Mycobacterium sp. E3247
TGTCGGTGGCCACGCTTACCGTCGCGGCATGGGTGCAGGTGGTGCGACTCAGCTCAGTTTCGCCGACTTGGGGTCGTCCTTCGAAACGCCCGACGTCTTGCTGCGCGACACGACCTTCGTGGTGGTCGACCTCGAGACCACCGGCGGGCGCACCAAGAGCACCGGCGGCAGCACCCCCGACGCCATCACCGAGATCGGTGCGGTCAAAGTCCGCGGCGGCACCGTGCTCGGCGAGTTCGCCACACTGGTCGACCCGAAGCGCAGCATCCCGCCCCAGATCGTGCAGCTGACCGGCATCACCACCGCGATGGTGTCCGACGCCCCGACCATCGACGCGGTGTTGCCGATGTTCCTCGAACTCGCCGAGCACGGTGCCGCCGCGGACTTTGACCGCACCGATCTCGGTGATGGCGTCGGGGGTGCTGCCGCCGGTGCTCTTGGTGCGCCCGCCGGTGGTCTCGAGGTCGACCACCACGAAGGTCGTGTCGCGCAGCAAGACGTCGGGCGTTTCGAAGGACGACCCCAAGTCGGCGAAACTGAGCTGAGTCGCACCACCTGCACCCATGCCGCGACGGTAAGCGTGGCCACCGCGG
>NZ_LZJG01000124.1:0-668 GCF_001667785.1 Mycobacterium sp. E3247
CGCATATTCGCCAACACCATCAAGTACGTGCTGATGGGCACGTCGAGCAACTTCGGGAACATGTTCAGCGCCGCGGCGGCGTCGGCGTTTCTGCCGTTCCTGCCGATGCTGGCCAGCCAGCTCTTGCTGGGCAACCTGCTCTATGACGCCTCCCAACTGGCGATCCCCAGCGATCGGGTCGATGAGGAGCAGCAGAATGCGCCGTCGCACTGGAACGTCGCGTTCATCCGCAGGTTCATGCTGACGTTCGGCCCGATTAACTCGCTGTTCGACTTCTTGACCTTCGGATTCATGGTCGGCATCCTGCACGCTGGCGAAGTGGCGTTCCACACCGGCTGGTTCTTGGAAAACATTCTCACCCAGACGTTTATCGTGTTCGCGATCCGCACCCGCAGGGTGCCATTTCTGCGCAGCAGGCCCGGCGCTCTGCTTTCGGTCACGCTGATGTCAGTGGACGTGATCGGCATCGCGCTGACCGTCACGCCGCTTGGCCGCAAACTGGGCTTCACCCCGCTGCCATGGCAGTTTTACGTGGCGCTGGCCATGTTCATCGTCGTCTATCTGGTGCTCGTGGACCTGACCAAGAAGGTGTTCTACAGCGAGCCGATGCGGGTGTTCGGCCAGCCCTACCGCACCCGGGGTCTGCATCACCGCATTCAGCGGCGCGC
>NZ_LZJG01000125.1:0-15884 GCF_001667785.1 Mycobacterium sp. E3247
GGTGTTCCTGTTGCCGGGGGTTTCGGTCGCCGCGATCGCGGGGGACCGCCCGCTCACGCCCAGGTCGCCGCGCAGCACGCCGCCGAGGTAGCGCAGGTACTGAACGATGAACGGGTCGTCCAGGTGGTAGCGGGCCCGCAGCTGCGCGGCGACCTCGGGCGTGAGCGGGCGGTCCCCCGCGATCGCGGCGACCGGATCACCCGGCAACAGGAACACCATGCCGTAGACGAGCAGTGTGGCACCGAGGAAGACGGGCACCATGATGGCGATCCGGCGCGCGATGTACCAGCCCATGGCTCAGGCCTTGCCGATGTTCTCGTAGTCGGGCAGGCCGTTCCAGGTGAGCTTGACGCCGCTGACCTGCGGCGACCACCCGACCACCGCGATGTAGTACCACAGCGGCACAGCAGGCATGTCACGCAACAGGATTCGTTGGGCCGCGTTGACCAGCACATCGGCCCGCTGCAGGTCGGGGGCGGCCTCCGCGGCGGCCAGCCCGGCGTCGAACTCCGGGCTCGAGTATCCGACATCATTGGATCCCGCTCCGGTGGCGTAGAGCGGGGCCACGAACTCGATCATCGACGGGTAGTCGCCGATCCAGCCCGCACGGAACGCGGTATCGATGGTGCGGCTGGTGATCTGGGTGCGAAAGCCCGCGAACGTGGGGTGTGGCGCGCCGACTGCATCGATGCCCAGCACGTTCTTGATGCTGTTGGCCACCGCGTCCACCCACTCTTGATGCCCGCTGTCGGCGTTGTATGCGATCCAGTACCGCCCGCTCCATGGCGAGATCGCGTTGGCCTGCGCCCAGAGTTGGCGCGCCCGTTCGGGTCTGAAGTCCAATGCGTCGTTACCCGGGATGTGTGGATCGAAGCCGGGCAGCGAGCTGGCGGTGAAATCCCGGGCCGGGCTGCGGGTGCCGTTGAAGATCTGCTGACAGATCTGCGGCCGGTTGATGGCCGCCGACAACGCCAAGCGGCGCAGTCGTCCTTCCTCGCCCCCGAAATGCGGTAGCCGCAACGGCGTGTCGAGCGATTGGCTGACCGCGACGGGTGCACTGGCGGCGTTGCCGCCCAGGTCACGTTTGTAGATGGTCAGCGCGCTGGACGGAATCGTGTCCAGCACATCGAGATTGCCGGACAGCAGGTCGGCGTAAGCGGTGTCCAGGTTGGCGTAGAACTCGAACCGCAGCCCCTTGTTGTGCGGCTTTCGGTTGCCGCGGTAGTCGGGATTGGGCTTCAAGTCGATCTTGACGTTGTGTTCCCAGGCCGGCCCGTCGGGACCGTCCGCCAATTCGTATGGGCCGTTGCCGACCGGGTTGCGGCCGAACGCCGCCATATCCCGAAAAGCGCTGTCCGGTAACGGGTAGAACGCGTTGTGTCCCAGCCGCAACGTGAAGTCGACGGTCGGCGCCTTGAGCCGGACGGTGAACTCCAGGTCGCTGACCACATGCAGCCCGGACATGGTGGTCGCGCTCGGCTTGGCGGCCGCGACGTCGTCGAACCCGACGATCGG
This sequence comes from Mycobacterium sp. E3247, assembly GCF_001667785.1. Taxonomy (NCBI): domain Bacteria; kingdom Bacillati; phylum Actinomycetota; class Actinomycetes; order Mycobacteriales; family Mycobacteriaceae; genus Mycobacterium; species Mycobacterium sp. E3247. The sequence continues at coordinate 1,516 of NZ_LZJG01000125.1, forward strand.
GCTGAAGAAGCTTTGCTGCAGTTGCGCATTGCTGCTCAGCGCCCCGTAATTCCACGCGTCGACGAACGAATGGGCCGTCACCGGCGAGCCGTCGGTGAACTTCCAGCCGGGCTTGAGAACGATTCGGTAGTTGGCGTTGTCGGTCGTCTCGACCGACTGCGCCACTTCCGGCGACGGCTTGCCGGCGGCGTCATAGGACACCAAACCGGCGAACAGCCGATCGAGGATCCGCCCTCCGAGGCTGTCGTTCGTGGCGGTCGGAATCAGCGGATTGGGCGGTTCACCTCCGTTGACCACCACGAGCTCGGGGCTCAGCGCCCCGCCGCCGCACGCGGTCAGCGACGCGACCGCCGATAAGCCGGCGGCCAGGATCAGCACCCGCATCCGACGCATGACACCCGACCCTAGGGCCTGCCGACCGCACCGGCGGTGAAGTGTCCGGTACGGCATCGTCGATTAGGCTCGCGCCGTGATCGTTGCCTATCTGGCATCGGATGAATCCGCCGCTGAGCAGGCGGGGCGTTTGATGTTCGCGCTCGGCGTCCCCGCGATCGGGTTGGTGTGTCTGATCATCGGCGTGTGGGAGCGCTCGCGCCGGCGTCGGCGGCTTCCTCCCTACCCGCCGCCGTACCACCCCGGCTATCCGCCACCGCCACCGCCGACGGGGTATCCGGGCCCGTACCCCGCTCCGCCGCCCTACCCGGGCTACCCGCCCGCCATGCCCCCGCGGCAATCCAAGGGCAAGTCGGCCACCGCGCTCATCACCATCGGTATCGTCCTGCTGGCGTTGGGCGGGCTGAACATCCTCCTCCACGCGGCCCGAGCGCTGTCGGAGCACCGGGGTGACTCGTTGCTGCGGGTCGGCGAGTGCATCAGTGAAAACGACTACAAGGCAAACCATTTCGATGCCCACCCGAGCGGTGGCTGCACCGACCCCGCCGCGACTTACGAACTGGCGTTCAAGGGGGACGCCTCAGCGAGCTGCCCCGACGGTAAACGGGAGCACTCGATCTACGAGCGCGCCAGCAATCATTCGACGACGCTGTGTTTCATCGTCAACTTGCAACAGGGCCGCTGCTACCTGTTCATCAGCGACGGCGAATCCGTGAGCCTCAGACCGGGCGACTGCGGCAACCCCAACCAGATTCAGGTCAAAGTGGCGCAGCGCATCGATGGCACGGTGGACGCCAGCCAATGCCCGCCCGGCGACAAGGCGGTCAGCTACCCGCAGCCGGCTCGGGTCTACTGCCTGGCGCGGGCGGACTCGTGACACCGCTTCAGACGGGCGTGACGGGGTGCACCTGCAGCGCGCACGCGTCGATGGCGACCGGCACGGTCAGCACCACGGTCGTGTCCGGGGGGTTGACCAGCAGCTCGGTGTAGGTGGGGCAGGGATCGCCGTCGGCATCGATGGCGATGCCCTCCACGACGGCCTGCGCCTGGGTGGACAGGGACAGGATGACGGTGGGCGGGGAGTCGGCGCCGCCCGGCAGGCCGCCCATGTAGCCGCGCGGTGTGGGTTGCGCATGAATGAGCGGCCCACCGGCACCCGAGTCGACCCCGGGGTAGCCGGTCAGCGTGCACGGCTCCGCGCCGCCGGCGAGGCTGAACACCAGGGTGGTCGCGCGGTGGCCCACGGCGGCCTGAGCCGGCGAGGCGGTGACGGCGATCTGGTCCGACCAGCATGGGGTCGGCGCGTCGGCGTTGTCGGCCGGCATGGCCCACGCCGGAGTCCCCAGCATGGCGGTGGCCACGTAACCCGTTGCGGCCGTTGCAAAGCTGGGAACTAGTCGGCGAATCCGCCGCCCGTGACCCGGCACAGCGGTGATTATCCGCCATCCGCGCGCACTTTGAGCTCCATTTCGGGCGTTGCATTTCACCTTGTGGGGCTAGGCTCTCTGACGATTGACGAGCCTCGACACTAGGAGGAAGCCAGTGACCGCCACCGACGCCGTAGGCCCGTCGTCGTTTCCGCCGGCCCCCGCGTTCGTCGCGCAGGCCAACGCGGGCGAGGAACTGTACCGCGAGGCCGACGAGGACCGGTTGGCCTTCTGGGCCAAGCAGGCGCGTCGGCTGTCCTGGGCGACACCGTTCACCGAGGTGCTGGACTGGTCGGACGCCCCGTTCGCCAGGTGGTTCGCCGACGGCAAGCTCAACGTCGCCTACAACTGCGTGGACCGCCACGTGGAGGCGGGCAACGGGGATCGCGTCGCGATCCACTGGGAGGGCGAGCCGGGCGACAGCCGCAGCCTGACCTACGCCGAGCTGCAGGAGCAGGTGTGCAAGGCGGCCAACGCGCTGACCGGCCTGGGCCTGGTCGCCGGTGACCGCGTCGCCATCTACATGCCGCTGATCCCCGAAGCGGTGATCGCGATGCTGGCCTGCGCCCGCCTGGGCATCATGCACAGCGTCGTGTTCGCCGGCTTCACCGCGAAGGCGTTACGCGCCCGCATCGCCGACGCGCAGGCCAAGTTGCTGATCACCAGCGACGGGCAGTTCCGCCGCGGCAAGCCGGCACCGCTGAAGGACGCGGCCGACGAGGCCGTCAGAAAGGACGCCGAGTCCGGCCCGGACGGCGACAGCCCCGTCGAGCATGTCCTGGTGGTGCGCCGCACCGGAATCGACGTGTCCTGGGACGACGACCGCGACCTGTGGTGGCACGACGCCGTCGACCCCGCGTCGCCCGAGCACACCCCGGAGGCCTTCGACGCCGAGCAGCCGCTGTTCTTGCTGTACACCTCGGGCACCACCGGAAAGCCCAAGGGCATCGTGCACACCAGCGGCGGGTACCTGACCCAGACCTCGTACACGCACTACTACGTCTTCGATCTCAAGCCCGAGACGGACGTGTTCTGGTGCACCGCCGACATCGGCTGGGTCACCGGACACACCTACGGTGTCTACGGCCCGCTGTCCAACGGGGCCACCGAGGTCCTCTACGAGGGCACACCCGACACGCCGACCCAGCACCGGCACTTCGAGATCATCGAAAAATACGGCGTGACAATCTATTACACCGCGCCCACGCTCATTCGCACGTTCATGAAGTGGGGTCGCGAGATCCCCGACGCGCACGACTTGTCCAGCCTGCGGCTGCTGGGCACGGTGGGCGAGCCGATCAATCCCGAGGCGTGGCGCTGGTACCGCAAGGTGATCGGCGCCGAGCGCCTTCCGATCGTGGACACCTGGTGGCAGACCGAGACCGGCTCCGCGATGATCTCCCCGCTGCCCGGGGTCGCCGCGGCCAAGCCGGGTTCGGCGATGAGGGCGTTGCCGGGCATCTCCGCGAGCATCGTCGACGACCACGGCGATCACCTGAAGCCGACCGTCCATCACGGCGAACACGTCAGCGGCTACCTCGTCTTGGACCAGCCCTGGCCGTCCATGCTGCGCGGCATCTGGGGTGATCCCGAGCGCTACGTCGAGACCTACTGGTCCAGGTTCGCCGAGCAGGGCTGGTACTTCGCCGGGGACAGCGCCTATTACGACCGCGACGGCGCCATTTGGGTGGTGGGCCGCATCGACGACGTGATGAACGTGTCGGGCCACCGGCTCTCGAGTGCCGAACTCGAGTCGGCGCTGGTCGGTCACCACGGAGTGGCCGAGGCCGCGGTGGTCGCGAAGACCGACGAGACCACGGGCCAGGCCGTCTGCGCGTTCGTCGTCTTGTGCGCCGAGTACGAGGTGCACGACGGGGTCGTCGAGGAGCTGCGCGCCGAGGTGGCCCGGGAGATCTCACCCATCGCCAAGCCGCGGGAGATCCATGTGGTGCCCGAGCTGCCCAAGACGCGCAGCGGCAAGATCATGCGCAGGCTCCTGCGTGACGTCGCCGAAAAGCGGGAGCTCGGAGACACGTCGACGCTGCTCGACCCCGGCGTGTTCGACGCGATCCAAGCCGCGAAGTAGCGGCTCAGGCCGGTAGCGGCGTGAACCCCGCACCCGGCCGGTGTTTGGCGTTGACGTCGGCCAGGATCACGCTGAACGACTGCACCACGGCCGGCGTGTGCAGCGGGATGTACTTGATGACGCAGGTCGGCAGGTTGTCGCTGAACGCCCCGTGGATCATGCCCACCAGCATGTTGTTGACCGTCACCGGCGCCCCGGAGTCACCCGGCTGGCCGCAGACCTGCATGACGATCGTGCCCGGGTCCTGGCCCGGCCCCCAGGTGACGCCGCACGAGTTTCCGGTGGTGCGCCCCTGCTTGCAGGCGATCTCGCCGAAGGCCGGATCCGGGCCGACACCGTTGATCGCGAAGCCGTTGAAGTTGGCGGTCGGCGTCACCTTGGCCGGATCGAATTTGATCACCGCGTAGTCGAGGTTGTCGTTGCCGGCCACCATGGTGCCCAGGATGCCGGCGTTTTCGGCGCCCTCGGCGGCGACCTGAGCGCCGGGACCGCCGCAGTGCGCGGAGGTGAATCCGATCAGCTCACCGGCGGAATCGCCGCCGATGGTCGTCAGGGTGCACATCGTGTCCCCGTTGATGACGATGCCGGCGCCGCCGCCCATCGGGATCCTGACGTCGGCCGCGGCGGCGCGTGGGAGGCAGCCCACCAGGGCCACGAGGACCGCCGCCATCGCCGCCACGAAGCACCGGTGCGCCGTCTGCACAGCACCACTCCCATCGACAGGCCGGACCCGGACCGGCTTGGCCAGTCTAGTCGGCCTGACGCCTCGCCGGTCGTGCCGAGCGAGTTTGCCGGATCGCGTCGACCGGGCGCTGACGTCGCCGCCGGTCGACGTCGGTCCGGGCGCCGTCTTCGGCTGGCCTCGTCTGGCATAGCGCCGCATGGCAACATGAACCGCAACGAGTGAGCCCGGCCGACGACGAAAGAGGGGACCGTCTGTGAGCAAAGCCGACGGCAAAAACGGTGTGCCCAGCACCCTGACCACGATCCCCCTGACCGACCCGCACGCCCGGCCCGCCGAGCCGTCGATCGGCGACCTGATCAAGGACGCGACCACGCAGGTGTCCACGCTGGTGCGCGCCGAGGTCGAACTGGCCCGGGCGGAGATCACCCGGGACGTCAAGAAGGGCCTGACCGGCAGCGTGTTCTTCATCGCCGCGCTGGTGGTGCTGTTCTACTCCACGTTCTTTTTCTTCTTCTTCGTCGCCGAGTTGCTCGACACCTGGCTGTGGCGGTGGGTGGCCTTCCTGATCGTGTTCGGGATCCAGGTGGTGGTCGGGGCCCTGCTGGCCCTGCTGGGCTTCCTCAAGGTGCGCCGGATCCGGGGACCGCGCGAGACCATCGAATCGGTCAAGGAGACGCGCACCGCCCTCACCCCGGGCCACGACAAACCGCAGGGGGCGGCCAAGCAGATCGCCGGACACGGCAAGCACGAGAAGCCCGAACCCGATCCCTCGGGTTGGTAGATGGCGCCGCCGGATCCGTCGGTTACCCGCATCGACGGGCCATGGCGGCACTTCGACGTGCACGCCAACGGCATCCGGTTCCACGTCGTGGAGGCCCTGCCCGACGACGCCGGCACGGCCACGCCGCCCACGGCCCGACCGTTGGTGATGTTGCTGCACGGTTTCGGCTCGTTCTGGTGGTCGTGGCGTCACCAGCTGCGTGGGCTGAGCGACGCGCGGGTGGTCGCGGTCGATCTGCGCGGCTACGGCGGCAGCGATAAACCGCCCCGCGGCTACGACGGCTGGACGCTCGCCGGCGACACCGCGGGCCTCATCCGCGCGCTGGGGCACTCGTCGGCGACGCTGGTCGGTCACGCCGACGGCGGGCTGACCTGCTGGGCCACCGCGCTGCTGCACGCGCGGCTGGTCTCGGCCATCGCGCTGATCAGCTCGCCGCACCCGGCGGCGTTGCGCCGTTCCACGCTGACCCGGCGCGACCAGGGCTACGCGCTGCTGCCGACATTGCTGCGCTACCAGATGCCCCTCTGGCCCGAGCGCCTGCTGACCCGCGACGACGCGGCCGAGATCGAGCGCCTGGTCCGCCGCCGCAGCAGCGCCAAATGGCTTGCCTCCGAGGACTTTTCCGAATCCATCCGGTATCTGCGGATGGCCATCCAGATTCCGTCGGCGGCGCACTGCGCGCTGGAATACCAGCGTTGGGCGGTGCGCAGTCAGCTGCGCGACGAAGGCCGCCGCTTCATGAAATCGATGTGCCGGCAGCTCAGCGTGCCGCTGCTACACCTGCGTGGCGACGCCGATCCCTACGTGCTCGCCGACCCGGTCGACCGCACGCAGCGCTACGCCCCGCAGGGGCGTTACGTATCCATCGCCGGCGCAGGGCATTTCAGTCACGAAGAGGCGCCCGAGGAAGTCAACAGACACTTGATGAAGTTCCTCGGCCACGCGGTCAGCTGACGCAGGACCCGGTGGTCACCTGCTGGGTGTCACCGATCTTGGCGAGCTGACCGGCCACCTCGTCGGCCGTCAACACGAAACCGGTGTCGGGGTCGTCGACGGCCGCACCGAACACCACGCCGAGCACTTGACCGTTCAGGTCGATCAGCGGTCCACCCGAATTGCCTTGCTCCACATTGGCTCTGATGGTGTAGACGTCGCGGGTCACCGGCGCGGGATCGCGGTAGATGTCGGGGCCGCTGAGCTTGATCACCTCGCGGATGCGCGCCGGCGTCGCGGTGAAGTTGCCCCCGCCCGGATAGCCCAGCACCACGACGCTGGTACCGGTTTTCGCCTCGTTCTGCGCGAACGCCAGCGGCTGTGGCGGCAGGTTGGGGACCGCGAGAATGGCGATGTCCACCGACGGATCATAGGACACGACGGTGGCGTCCAGCGGGCTGCCGCTGGCGTAGATCTGCACGCTGTTGGAGCCGGCGACCACGTGCGCGTTGGTCATCACCCGGTCCGGGGCGATCACAAATCCGCTGCCCTCCAACACCTTCTGGCAGCTCGGCGCCAGGCTGCGCACCTTGACGACGCTCGGCGCGGTGGCCTGCACCACCGGGTTGTTGGCCAGGGCCGGGTCGGGCGAGGCGACGGGAATCACCGGTGTGCGGCTGAACGGCTCCAGCACCGCCGGCAGGCCGGAGGTGTTCAGCAGGGCCGACAGCCGCTTGGGCACCGTCTTCAGCCACGGCGGGGCTACCTCGTTGACCTGGGCCAGCACCCGCGACCCGCGGACCGCGGCGGCCAGTTCCGGCTGATCTTTCGACTGGGTCAGCGGCGTCGCCAGCAACCAGGCCGCGGTCAGCACCACCACCAGCTGAACGCCCACCCCGATGAACGAGTCCACCGTCCGGATCATGCGGCTGCGGATCGCGCCGCGGACCGCCCGTCCCAGCACCACCCCGGCGACCTCGCCGATGACGACCAGCGCCAGGATCAGGAACAGGGCCGCGAACAGCTTCGCCCGGGGCGCGGCGATGTGGCTGACGAGGTGGGGCGCCAGCAGCACACCGGCGATGGCGCCCAGCAACACGCCGACGAACGACAGCAACGAGCCCAGCGCGCCGGAACGCCAGCCCGAGACGGCCGCGATGAAGGCGACCGCCAGCACGGCCACGTCAAGCCATTGCGACGGGGTCATCGAATTCATGTTCATCGCGGGGGTCCACCCTGCTCGCCGACCAGCGCCATCGCCGCGTCCAATTCGCGGACGTCGGTGGTGTCCCAGGGCTGGGCCCAGCCGGCGACGTCGAGCATCGCACAGATCACCTGGCCGGTGAATCCCCAGACCAGCATCTCGTTCAGCAGAAACGCCGGCCCGGCCCACCGGCGGCCGAGGTCACTCCTGTACACCATCAGCCGGTTGGCCGGATTGATGAACGCGCGCAACGGAACCCGCGCCACGATCGCGGTTTCGGCCTCGTTGACGACGGCCACCGGCCCGGGGTCGGGTGAGTAGGCCAACACCGGGACCACGTGGAACCGCGATGGCGCGATGAACGTGCGTTCCATGGTGACCAGGGGACGCAGCCGGGACACGTCGATGCCGGTCTCCTCCCGCGCTTCGCGCAGGGCGGTGGACACCGGACCGTCATCGACGGGATCTGAGGCACCGCCGGGAAACGCCGCCTGCCCGGCGTGGTGGCGCAGCGTCGAGGCCCGCACGGTGACCAGCAGGTCGGCGTCGTCGGGGACGCCGCCGGCGGCCGGCGCGGATTCCGGACCCGAGAACAGCACCAGGACCGCGGCCTCGCGGCCGCCGCCGCGGATCGCCGACAGCGACGACGCGGCCTTGCCGGTGATCATCGCCAGCACGTCGGCCGGTAGCCGGCGCCGGTACGCGTCGGGCATCCGGGCGACGTTGTCGACCAGGGGGCGCAGCCACGCCGGGGAGGCGTCGGGCGCCAGCGGAACCGTCCCGCGCGTGTCGGCCGGGGTCCCACCTTCCGCGGGCGGGGGCGTGCCCCCAACAGTCACCGGGCGCTCCAGTCGGTCCAATGTACGGCTTATCCCTTGTCGTTTCCGACCGCTGCGGCGATCTCGTCGGCACTGCCGAAAGCTCTTGGCAGCATCTGGGCAACGCTACCGTCCGGCCGCAGAACCACCGTCGCAGGCATCACGTTTACCACGCCCAGCGCCGCCGCGACCCGCCGGCGGCCGTCCTGCAGCGTCGGCAGCCGAACGCCCAGCTCGGCCAGGCGCAGCAGTGCGGCCGTCTCGTTCTCGTCTTGATGCACGGTCACCACCGTCACGTCGGGCCCCGCCCGCCGTTGATACTCGGCCATCGCGGGCAGTTCGGCCGCGCATGGGGCGCACCAGTACGCCCACAGGTTGAGGACCACCCGCCGCCCGGCCAGCGCGCGGGCGACGTCGACAACCGAACCGTCCGCGGCACACTCGGCCGTGACACCTCGCAGCGCCTGGGGGCCGGGAGCCTCGCCGGCGGCGGGGCACGGCGGTAGGTCGGCCCGCTGCCGCGGGCCCGCCAAGGCCGCCGCCGTGTCGGCGTCGCGGTGTTCGCGGTCGGCGGTGTCCGCGGTGGTACCGGGCTTCGACGGCGTCGCGGACTCGTCGCGCAGCTGGGCCACCAGGGCCGCGGTCAACGCCGCCACCACCGCGAGGATCGCGATCGTCCAGCGCGTGGTGCGCGTCAAGGCCGTGCCCTACAGGCCGGCCAGGGCCAGCAGGTGCTCGGTTTCCGGGCCCCGCACCAGCGGCGCGGCCAGCAGCGGCTCGGTGGGCCCGAGGCCGAAGGACGGGCAGTCCTTGGCCACCACGCACACCCCGCACGCCGGCTTGCGCGCATGGCACACCCGGCGGCCGTGGAAGATCACCCGGTGGCTCAACATCGTCCACTCGCTGCGTTCGATCAGTTCGCCGGCCGCGCGCTCGATCTTGACCGGGTCCTTGTCGGCGGTCCAGCGCCACCGGTGCATCAGACGCGCGAAATGGGTGTCGACCGTGATGCCGGGAACGCCAAAGGCGTTGCCCAGGATCACGTTGGCCGTCTTTCGACCCACCCCGGGCAGCGTGACCAGCTCCTCCATGGTGGAGGGCACCTCGCCGTCGAACCGTTCGACCAGCGCCTGCCCCAGTCCGATCAGGGAGGTCGCCTTGTTCCGGAAGAACCCCGTCGGGCGGATCAGGGTCTCCAGTTCGTCGCGGTCCGCCTGCGCGTAGTCCAGCGCCGACGGGTAGCGCTTGAACAACGCCGGCGTCGTCAGGTTCACCCGTTTGTCGGTGCTCTGCGCGGACAGGATGGTGGCGACCGTCAGCTCGAGCGGCGTGGTGAAGTCGAGTTCGCAGTGCGCGTCCGGAAAGGCCTGCGCCAGCGCCCGATTCATCCGCCGGGCCCGTCGCACCAAGCCGGTTTGGGTCTCCTCGGACCAGCGCCGCGCCGCATCGCCGCCCGGAGCTGCCGACGTGGACTTCGTGCGCCCGGACGACTTAGCCGCTGTCACCTACGACAGAGTACTGATTTCGTGATCTCGCCGAGACCTCGTGTTGATTGAAGGCCCTGTTTACTCTCCTTGTGTCATGGTTGCTGGTGGCCGTCGTTCCGGGGCTGCTGATGCTGGCGGCGCTCGGCTTGGGACGGCTCGAACGGGGCCTTTCCCGCGATGACGCCGCGGTGCTGGCGGTCACCGAGCTTTTCGAGCGCGTCGAGATCGTCGACATGCGCACCCTGGCCCGGGAGGGCATGCCGGAGGCGGTGGAATACCTGCACCGGCGCGAGGCCTGGGAACTGTCCGAGGCCGCGCTCGCCGGGATCACGGCCCGGCCGCGGCACGCGGCACCGTCGTTTGCCGCCAGCTTCGTCGACCATGCGGAGCTGACATTGCCGACGCGAATACACGCGCATTCGCCGATCAATCCGCAGTTTAAGGCCACTCGGCGCGTCAATCGTGTGTAGCGTTGCACGTTGGACAAAATGTCCTACCGCTAGACTCAGCACGCGAGCACGGGATTAACCTGCCCGTAGCGCAATCATTGGAAATCTGAAGAGGCAATGTGGACGAGATCCTGGCAAGGGCAGGAATCTTCCAAGGGGTTGAGCCCAGCGCCGTCGCCGCGCTGACCAAGCAACTGCAACCCGTCGACTTCCCCCGTGGGCACACGGTCTTCGCCGAGGGTGAGCCGGGCGACCGGCTGTACATCATCGTCTCGGGGAAGGTGAAGATCGGCCGTCGGTCACCCGACGGCAGGGAGAACCTGCTGACGATCATGGGCCCGTCGGACATGTTCGGTGAATTGTCGATTTTCGACCCGGGCCCGCGGACTTCCAGCGCGACCACCATCACCGAGGTGCGTGCGGTGTCGATGGACCGCGACGCGTTGCGGGCGTGGATCTCCGATCGACCCGAGATCGCCGAGCAGCTGTTGCGGGTGCTGGCCCGACGGCTGCGCCGCACCAACAACAACCTGGCCGACCTCATCTTCACCGACGTGCCCGGCCGGGTCGCCAAGCAGCTGCTGCAGCTCGCCCAGCGGTTCGGCACCCAGGAGGGTGGCGCGATGCGGGTCACCCACGACCTGACCCAGGAGGAGATCGCCCAGCTGGTGGGCGCGTCCCGGGAGACGGTGAACAAGGCGCTGGCCGACTTCGCCCACCGCGGCTGGATCCGCCTGGAGGGCAAGAGTGTGCTGATTTCGGACTCCGAAAGGCTGGCCCGCCGAGCAAGGTAGCTCGACGATGCGGGCCGCGTAGCGGCCCGAGGTGGGGGCACCTCCCGCCTGCGGGGGAGAGTCGGGCAGTTTGGTAAGCACGCGCGAAGCGCGGGTGCAACCGAGCCAGGTAAGCGCACGAATTGCGCCGAGATCGACGTTATCGACGCGTCCTCTGGAACTTTTCCGCGATAGCGTCGATTTCGACGAGAGTTCAGCGCTGCAAATAGTCCAGCTGCGCCTGAACGGACCATTCGGCGGCGTCCCAGAGTTTCTCGTCGACGTCTACGTAGACGTGTTCGACGACCTGGCGCGCGGTGGCGTCCTCGCCGATGTCCCGCAGCGCCGCGCGCACCTGCTCCAGGCGCTCGTGGCGGTGGGTCAGGTAGCCCGAGGCGACGGCCTCCAGGTCGGCCAGCTCCGGCCCGTGACCGGGCAGCACCGTCCGGTGCCCCAGGCCGCGCAGCCGGCGCAGCGACTCGAGATAGTCGGCCAGGCTGCCGTCTTCGGAATCTATGACCGTGGTGCCGCGGCCCAGCACGCTGTCGGCGGTGAGCACGGCGTCGTCAAGCAGGAACGAGAACGAGTCGGCGGTATGGCCGGGGGTGGCCATCACCTTGATCTTCAGGCCCGCCGCGTCGATCACCTCCCCGTCGGCGAGGTGGCCGCCCAGGCCGCGCAGGAAGCCGCTGCCCGCCGAGCGCACCGTCGCCCCGGTCCGCTCGACCAGCTTGTCGATGCCGTCGGTGTGATCGCCGTGCCGGTGACTGATCAGCACCAGCGCGATGCGGCCCAGTTCGGCGACCCGGGCGATGTGTTCGTCGTCGTCTGGCCCGGGATCGACGACCACCATCTCGTCGCTGCCCTTGCCGCGCAGCACCCAGGTGTTGGTGCCCTCGAGGGTCAGCAACCCGGGGTTGTCGGCCAACAGGACCGAGGCGGTGTCGGTGACCGCCCGCAGCCTGCCGTAGGCGGGATGGCTCAGCGACTCGGGTGCGGCGGTCACGGTCGTGAGCCGACCTCCACGATCAGCTCGACCTCCACCGGCGCATCCAGCGGCAGCTCGGACACGCCGACCGCCGACCGCGCGTGTGCGCCGTCATCGCCGAACACCTCGGCCAGCAGCTCGGAAGCCCCGTTGATGACGGTGGGCTGACCGTTGAAACCCGGGGCGGAGGCGACGAACCCGACGACCTTGACCACCCGGGTCACCGCGTCGATGCCCACCAGCGAATCGACGGCCGCCAGGGCGTTGAGCGCGCAGATCCGCGCCATCGCCTTGCCCTCTTCGGGGCTGACCTGCGCCCCGACCTTGCCGGTGCCGGCCAGCTGCCCGGCCTGCATCGGCAGCTGGCCCGCGGTGTAGACCAGGTCACCCGTGCGCACCGCGGGCACGTAGGCGGCCAGCGGCGCCACCACCTCGGGAAGCGCGACGCCGAGTCGCGCGAGCCGGTCCGACGCGGTCATCTACTTGGGGCGCTTCAGATACGCGACGTGTTGCTCACCGGTGGGACCGGGCAGGACGGACACCAGTTCCCAGCCGTCGGCACCCCACTGGTCGAGAATCTGTTTGGTGGCGTGCGTCAGGAGCGGGACGGTGACGTATTCCCATGCGGTCGGTTGGCTCATGGCGCGAGCTTATCGGTCGGATGTGAACGGCTCTGGCCTGCCCGTGGCCCGGGCGCCGGCCGGGCTAGCATGCGAAGGTGGCAAACACATCGAGCGGCGGTAGCGCCGTCGGCTGGCCGGCGCGGCTGTCAAAAGCCCGCCTGCATTTCGTCACCGGCAAAGGCGGGACGGGCAAGTCGACGATCGCAGCCGCACTGGCGCTGACCCTGGCAGCCGGAGGCCGCAAGGTGCTCCTCGTGGAAGTCGAAGGGCGCCAGGGCATTGCGCAGCTCTTCGACGTTCCGCCGCTGCCCTACCAGGAAGTCAAGATCGCCACCGCCGAGCGCGGCGGCCAGGTCAACGCCCTGGCGATCGACATCGAGGCGGCGTTCCTGGAATACCTGGACATGTTCTACAACCTCGGCATCGCCGGGCGGGCGATGCGCCGCATCGGCGCGATCGAGTTCGCGACGACGATCGCGCCCGGCCTGCGCGACGTGCTGCTCACCGGAAAGATCAAGGAATCGGTGGTGCGCGTCGATAAAAACCGGCTCCCGGTCTACGACGCGGTGGTCGTCGACGCCCCACCGACGGGGCGGATCGCCCGCTTCCTTGACGTCACCAAGGCCGTGTCGGATCTGGCCAAGGGCGGCCCGGTGCACGGGCAGGCCGAGGGAGTGGTCAAGTTGTTGCACTCCGAGCAGACCGCCATCCATCTGGTCACCCTGCTGGAAGCGCTGCCGGTGCAGGAGACGCTGGAAGCCATCGAGGAACTCGCCGAGATGGAGCTGCCGATCGGCAGCGTGATCGTCAATCGCAACATCCCGTGCCACCTGCAGCCCGCCGATCTGGCCAAGGCCGCCGAGGGACACGTCGACGCCGACTCACTGCGGGCGGGATTGGAGATGGCCGGGATCAAGCTGAACGACACCGACTTTGCCGGTCTGCTGACCGAAACCATCGAGCATGCGACCGTGATCGCCGCGCGCGCCGAGATCGCACAGCAGCTGGATGCGCTGAAGGTGCCGCGGCTGGAACTGCCCGCCATCTCCGACGGCGTCGACCTGGGAAGCCTCTACGAGCTTTCGGAATCGCTTGCCCAGCAGGGGGTTCGATGATTACCGCACCGAATAGGCTTGACATGGCGGCCATCCTGGCCGACACGACCAACCGGGTGGTGGTGTGCTGCGGCGCCGGCGGGGTGGGCAAGACCACCACCGCGGCCGCCATGGCCTTACGCGCGGCCGAATACGGCCGCAACGTCTGCGTATTGACGATCGACCCGGCCAAGCGGCTGGCGCAAGCGCTGGGAGTCAACGACCTGGGCAACACCCCCCAGCAGGTGCCGCTGGCGCCCGAGGTGCCCGGCGAGCTGCACGCGATGATGCTCGACATGCGCCGCACGTTCGACGAGATGGTGCTCCAGTACTCCGGAAACGGCCGGGCGCAATCGATTCTGGACAACCAGTTCTATCAGACCGTCGCCAGCTCGCTCGCCGGCACGCAGGAGTACATGGCGATGGAGAAGCTCGGTCAACTGCTGGCCGAGGACCGCTGGGACCTGGTGGTGGTGGACACGCCGCCCTCGCGCAACGCGCTGGACTTCCTGGACGCGCCGAAACGACTGGGCAGCTTCATGGACAGCCGGTTGTGGCGGCTGCTGCTCGCGCCCGGTCGGGGCATCGGCCGATTGGTCACGGGCGCAATGGGTTTGGCGATGAAGGC
>NZ_LZJG01000126.1:0-9952 GCF_001667785.1 Mycobacterium sp. E3247
CCAGCACGAGGACGGATCGGGCGCCGGCCCCGAGCGCGGGGTAGACCAGGCTTTCGGTGTAGCGGTACTCGTCGCGGGTGGAGAACTGCAGGCCGCCGTCGAGGTAGAGGCGCATGTCGTTCCCGCGCTGGGTCACCACGATCTCCTGATACGCCGAGTGCCGGTAGGCGATGATCGGGTCGGCGTAGAGCCGCTGGCGGCTCGTCGTCTCGATGTCGGCCGAACGCGCCAGCAGCGTGGCCAACAGCGCGAGCGCCGCGGCCAGCGCGCACAGCGCCGCCAGCAGCTGCCTCCTCGATACGATCGGGCGCAGCACGAACACCGCCACAACCGCCGCGGCCAGCAGGTTGACGATGCCGGTGGCCGCCGCGCCGCGGATCATGCCCAGCTGCGGCAGCAGCAGGAACGGCCAGACCAGCCCGCCCAGCAACGCGCCGAGGTAGTCGGCGGCGTTGAGGTTGGCCAGGGTCCGCCCGGTGTCGGGAGCCTGGTCTTTTTCGGGGCGTACCCGCCCCTGTTGCAGCATGGTCATCAGCAGCGGCACCTCGGCGCCGACCAGCCCACCGATCAGGGCGGTGCCCACCGCCAGCATCCACATCGACTCGTCGTCGATGAAGGCGAACACCGTGTAGAGCGCCGCGGCCGACAAGCCGCCGACGATGCTCAGCAGCACCTCCACCGCGATGAATGCCATGGCCGCGTGCGCCAGCAGCGGCTTGATGACCAGGGCGCCCAGGCCGAGCGCGGCGATGTAGCCCGCGACGATCAGCGACGTGGCGACGATCCCGCCGCCGTTGAGGCTCGCCGCCAGCGTGAGCAGCGCGAGCTCGTAGACGATCCCGGACGCCGCGCACGCCGCGACCGCGGCCAGCAGCACGGCCCGCCAGCGTAGCGAGGAATCCGTGGGCCGGCGCACTTCCGGCGCCGGCAGATCAACCGATGTCATGACACGGCGGCGGCCGTGACACATCCCACCGCGAGCAGGATCAGCGCCACCGCGAACGATCCCGGATGCAGCTCCGGCTCGTCGACGTGCTCGTGGAAGCTGCCCGGGATCAGCAGATGCATTGCCACCAAAGCAATTCCGAGCAGGATCACGCCCATCAGCCCGTACACCGCCACGCCGACCAGCCCCTGACCCAGCTGGCTATAGCTGTTCGCGATGGCGGTGACGATGACGACGGTCAGGGCGATGTACATCGCGCCCGCGATGACCACGGCGTTGGGCCGACGGTCGATGAACACCAGTCGGCGCAGATTGCCGGGGGTCAACACGTCGACCGCGAAGAACCCGACGAGAAGTACCGCCATGCCGACACAGAAGTACAGGATCGTCGCGACTGCGCCTCTCAGGACGGGATTGAGGTCGACGGTGCCGATCTCGACGGCGAGGTACATGGTTCTCTCCTTTGTGGTGGTGGGCCGTCACTTGGTTCCGCCGGGGCCACCCGGGGTGCCCCCGGCACCGCCCGAGGGGGAGCCGGGGGTGAAGCCGGGGCCGAGGAAGATG
This sequence comes from Mycobacterium sp. E3247, assembly GCF_001667785.1. Lineage (NCBI taxonomy): Bacteria > Bacillati > Actinomycetota > Actinomycetes > Mycobacteriales > Mycobacteriaceae > Mycobacterium > Mycobacterium sp. E3247. Next base: position 1,511 of record NZ_LZJG01000126.1, read on the forward strand.
AAGGCGCCGTGGCTGTATCCGGCGTTCAGGCCCTCCACGCGGATGCTGCACGGGCGGTTGCCGTCGGGGCCGACGATCACGATGTTGTTGCTGTAGCGCAGGTACTCGTTGTCGCCGTTGGCGGCGCGGGCCTGGGGCGCCTCGTATTCGGCGAGCGTGTCGGCCACGTCGTCGGGGGAACCGCTGCACTCGTAGCGCGTCCCGTTCGCGTCGTGGGCGTACTCGTGGTAGTGGCCGGCGATGTAGGACCCGATGTTCTTCTGCAGCAAGATGATTCCGGGCACCAGGCAGGCGACGGCGGCCACCGCGAGCGCGCCCGCGATCACGAACAGGCGGCTGCGGCTCATGGATGCCACCGGCTCGCCGTGTGCACCACCATGCCGCCCGACGCCACCCGGGCGGCCGGATACAGGTGCCAGGTCTGCCAGCGCCAGCCGGCACCGTCGGCCTCGGCGGCCAACGCGGTCAGCGCGGCGTCGTCACCGGGAAAAGAGCCGCCGAGCCAACCCTTTTCGCGCGCGCACCGGTCACGGAGATCACCGGCAATGCGGCGGAAGGTCGCCTCGCCGTACGTGTCGGTGCGGGATTCCAGGGAGTAGCCGGCGGTGGCCGTGCGCTCCGGCAGGTCGACGCCGTGGCCGCGCGCCGTGCAGGAGACCTCCTCGGAGAACCGGCCCGCGGCGTGCTCCACCGTGACGACGTGCGAGGCGCCGAGGACCCCGAGCAGCAGCGCGCCGCCGGCGGGGTGGGCCAGCAGGCAGGTCGCCAGGGGTGGCGGTGCGGGCGCGTTGAGGGCGAGCCCGAGGTTTTCGCCCGAGACGTCCGAAGGCGCTACGGCGAGCTGGTGAAGCGGCACCGACGCGCTCCTAGGAGGACGGGGAGGGCGGGGGCGCGGGATACACCGTCAGCTCGCCGGTCAGCACCGGCTTGCCGGTCGACACCTCCCACGGCGTGCCCGGTGCCCAGCGTTCGAACGAGAGCAGCGCGGACTCGTCGGAGTTGGCGCAGTCGACGAACTCCATCTCGCCGCCCGCCGGCAGACCCGTGGTGCCCTCCGTGGTGAACGAGGCGCGACCGCGTTCGGACTCGTGAAACGTCACCCCGTCGACGACATATTGGTCACCCGGCTGCAGCCGGACGTCCTTGCGGCTGACCCACATCGCCAGCTCGAGGCGCCCGTCGTCCTCCTCGACGCTGAACCAGATCGGCTGGTCGCCGCCCTCCAGCAGGTGCTCCCACCACACGAACGGGCCCTCGCGGTACGTCACCGACCCGCGCACCACGTAGTCGACTCCGCCGTAGCTGACGATGGCGCCCGGGCCGAGCTGGCGGGGGCCGAACTCCGGCATCGCGTTGAACGAGAGCGGGTCCTGACGTCCCCGGGGCGGGCCCGGCTGCTTGGGACGTCGCAAAGCGATGACGAGCACCACGATGGACGCGATGAACAGCACGATCGCGATAATGACCAGCAGTGATCCCACGCGAGCCCTTCCGTTGCCACCTTGCTCGAGCGAACGTCGGCTAAAGCTAACAGCTTTTCGGCGGATTCGGCGCTGGAACCTCCCGGCCGGGAATTGGGCGCCGCCGCCGCGTGTCCTCCGCGAGCCGGTCGGTCCCGCCCGCTAGGGTATCGAACAGCTGTTCTACAGGTGGGAGCGGGCAATGCGGGTGATGGGCGTCGACCCCGGGCTGACCCGATGCGGGCTGTCGGTCGTGGAAGCCGGGCGCGGGCGCAACGTGGTCGCGCTGGACGTCGACGTGGTGCGAACCCCGTCGGACGCGCCGCTGGCCAAGAGGTTGCTGGCCATCAGCGATGCCGTGGAGCACTGGCTGGCCACCCATCGGCCGGACGTCGTGGCGATCGAGCGGGTGTTCTCCCAGCTGAACGTGTCGACGGTGATGGGCACCGCGCAGGCCGGCGGGGTGGTCGCGCTGGCGGCGGCCAAGCGTGGCATCGACGTGCACTTCCACACCCCCAGCGAGGTCAAGGCCGCCGTGACCGGCAACGGTGGCGCGGACAAGGCCCAGGTCACCGCGATGGTCACGAAAATCCTTGCGCTGCAAGCCAAGCCGACGCCGGCCGACGCCGCCGACGCGCTGGCCCTGGCGATCTGTCATTGCTGGCGCGCGCCGATGCTGGCCCGGATGGCCGCCGCCGAGGCGCTGGCCGAACAGCAGCGGCACAAGTATCTGGCCAGACTGAAGGCCGCCCGATGATCGCCTCGGTGCGCGGCGAGGTGCTCGAGGTGGCGCTCGATCACGCGGTGATCGAGGCCGCCGGCGTCGGCTACCGGGTGAACGCGACGCCGTCGACGCTGGCGACGCTGCGCACGGGCACCGAGGCCCGGTTGATCACCGCGATGGTGGTGCGCGAGGACTCGCAGACGCTGTACGGGTTTCCAGACTCCGATACCCGCGACCTGTTCCTGACGCTGCTGACGGTGTCGGGCGTCGGGCCCCGGCTGGCGATGGCGACGCTGGCCGTGCACGACGCCGCGGCGCTGCGGCAGGTGCTGCACGACAGTGATGTCGCCGCCCTGACCCGGGTTCCCGGTATCGGGAAACGCGGCGCCGAGCGGATGGTGCTCGAGCTGCGCGACAAGGTCGGCGCGGTGACGGCCGCACCGGGCGGCGCGTCGGTGGTGAACGGGCACGCGGTGCGGGGACCGGTGGTGGAGGCCCTGGTCGGCCTCGGCTTCCCGGTCAAACAGGCCGAAGAGGCCACCGACAAGGTGTTGGCCGCCGAGCAGGACGCGACGACGTCCGGTGCCCTGCGCGCCGCCCTGTCGCTGCTGGGTAAGTCGAAATGACGCGCGCCGGCGACGATGCAGTGGCGGTACCGCCCGCTTGCGGGGGACGAAGCGATGGGGTGGGGGCACCACCCGCTTGCGGGGGAGAGCGGCGCAGATGACGGACGACTTCGCCGACCGCGAGCTGTCCCCGGCGCTGGCCGTCGGGGAGGGGGACATCGACGTCAGCCTGCGGCCGCGTTCGCTGCGGGAGTTCATCGGCCAGCCCCGGGTGCGCGAACAGCTGCAACTGGTGATCGAGGGGGCCAAGAACCGCGGCGGCACCCCCGATCACATCCTGCTGTCGGGTCCGCCCGGGCTGGGCAAGACGTCGCTGGCCATGATCATCGCCGCCGAACTCGGGTCGTCGTTGCGGGTGACGTCGGGTCCCGCGCTGGAACGCGCCGGTGACCTGGCCGCCATGCTGTCCAACCTGGTCGAGCACGACGTGCTGTTCATCGACGAGATTCACCGCATCGCCCGGCCCGCCGAGGAAATGCTGTATCTGGCCATGGAGGACTTCCGGGTCGACGTGGTGGTGGGCAAGGGTCCCGGGGCGACGTCGATACCGCTGGAGGTGGCGCCCTTCACCCTGGTCGGCGCCACCACCCGCTCGGGCGCGCTGACCGGGCCGCTGCGCGACCGGTTCGGCTTCACCGCACACATGGACTTCTACGAGCCGGCCGAGCTGGAGCGCGTGCTGGCCCGCTCCGCCGGCATCCTGGGCATCGAGCTGGGCGCCGAGGCCGCCGAGGAGATCTCCCGCCGCTCGCGCGGCACGCCGCGCATCGCCAACCGGCTGCTGCGCCGGGTCCGGGACTTCGCCGAGGTCCGCGCCGACGGGGTGATCACCCGCGACGTCGCGAAGGCCGCGCTGGCGGTCTACGACGTCGACGAACTCGGCCTGGACCGGCTGGACCGGGCGGTGTTGTCGGCGCTGACCCGCAGCTTCGGCGGCGGGCCGGTCGGGGTGTCGACGCTGGCGGTGGCCGTGGGCGAGGAGGCCACCACCGTCGAGGAGGTGTGCGAGCCGTTCCTGGTCCGCGCCGGGATGGTCGCGCGCACGCCCCGCGGCCGGGTGGCCACCGCCCAGGCGTGGACGCACCTGGGCATGAGCCCGCCGCCGGGGGTCACGGGGATGGGGCAACCGGGCCTGTTCGACTAGCGGACCCGACCATTACCAAATCGTGACCTGTCGGGCGAGCAAGCCCTCAAAGGCCCGCCGAGCGCGCGGTTCGGCCCGCTCAGGCCATCGCCACCACGGGTAATCGGGCGCGGGACACTTTCGGCGCGGCCGCCGCGGGGTCGCACAGCAAACACCTAGGTGGTCCGCAGTCGGTTACGTGCGGTCCGGCAGGGGTAACCAGGGTCACAGCAGCAATACCTGTGAAGGAGATTCTGATGAGGACCACGCGCCACGACTACGAACGCCCTCGCGCGCTGTACATGCCACGTACCCGCGGCGCGCTGACCGGGCTACTCCTTGTTCTTCTCGGCGCCTGGGGGGCGCTGATGCCGTTCTTCGGGACCAACGTCGACTGGGCCTACATGTCCGACCCGGCATGGACCTGGACCACGGCCAAGGGTTGGCTCGAGGTGCTCCCCGGCGCCGCGGCCGCGGTGGGCGGCCTGCTGGTGCTGCTCTCCGGCAACCGCGCGAATGCGGTGTTGGGTGGCTGGCTGGCGGTCGTTGCCGGCGCCTGGTTCATCGTCGGGCGCGCGTTCGCGCCGACGCTGGGCATCGGCGACGTCGGTCAACCGATGGCCGCGACGGACGTGAAACGTGCCCTGCTCGAGATCACCTACTTCACCGGCCTGGGGGCGTTGATCGTGTTCCTGGGCGGGGCGGCCGTGGGGCGCCTGGCGGTGCGGCATGCGCGCGACGTCGTGGTGACGGAACCGGCGATGGCGGCCGGCGCCTTGCCGGCGGGTGAACCGGCCATGTACGACGAGACGCGCGGCGTGACCGCGGCGCGGACGGACCGGGCGGCGGCTGAGCCCCGCGGGCACGGCTTCTTCGGCCGGCGCGCCGGCGGCGGCTTGTTCCACCGGCACCACCACGCCGGCGTGTAGTGCGGTAACAGTCACGCGAGGGGCGTCGGTAGCGCTGAGCTACCGGCGCCTTTTCGCGTTGGGCCGGCCCGGGCAACCGCAAGTCGGTAAAGTCCACCGGCACGCCGAGACACGCGGATGCCTGCGTCGCGCCGCAGGCCTCGACCGACGAGGAGGAGCGATGCTCACTGCCGGCCTGATATTCGCCGCACTCGCGGCGTTACTGCACGTGTACATCTTCGTGATGGAATCGTTGACCTGGACCTCGCCGCGCACCCGCGCCGCATTCGGCACCACGGCCGAGGAGGCCGAGACCACCAAGCTGCTGGCGTTCAACCAAGGCTTCTACAACTTGTTCCTGGCGGTCGTGACCGGAGTCGGCGTCGTCGCGATTGCCTTGCGGCACAACGCCGTTGGCGCGGCGTTGATCTTCGCCGGCGTCGGGTCGATGGCCGCGGCCGCGGTGGTGCTGCTGTTGTCCGCGCCGGACAAGGCGCGGGCGGCGGTGAGCCAGGGCGCCTTTCCGGCCGTCGCGATCGTGCTCTTGCTCCTCGCGCTCCACTAGTAACACCGGCCTCACCAGCCCCAATGGCCTCGGGGCGCGGTGGCTTTCGCGCGCCCCATGGGTTACGACTGGAAAACGCCGGGTACCCATCTCCGGCCGGAAATAGGCCCGGTATTCAACGAGGGGATGTCATGAAATACGCAGAAGACGGCCAATCCCGCGGGCTGAGCATGCCTCGCTCGCGTGGCGCGGTCAGCGGATTGCTCCTGGTCATCTTGGGAGCCTGGGGGGCGTTAATACCGTTTGTCGGACCGCGCTTCAACTTCGCCTACACACCCGACCGGGAGTGGGCATGGAGTACGGCCCGGGGGTGGCTCGAGGTCCTGCCGGGAGCCGCGACCGTGCTGGGCGGTCTGTTGTTGATCGTCGCCGGAAATCGGGTGGCGGCGATGCTGGGCGGTTGGCTGGCGGTGCTGGCCGGCGCCTGGTTCGTCGTCGGTGGTCAGCTCGCGCCGCTGTTGGGCATCGGCTCCGCCGGTGACCCGGTCGCCGCCACCGAACGCAAGCGCGCGGTGTTGGAGGTCACCTATTTCTCCGGACTGGGTGCGCTGATCATCTTCGTGGCCGGTGTGGCGTTGGCGCGCACCGCCGTGCGCCTGGCGCGCGACGTGCAGCCGTTGGCGCCGGCGGGCGCTGCGGCGGCGCCGGGCGTCGCGCCGTACCGGGATTCGGCGTACGAGCCGGCCGAGGTTTCCTCGGGCGCGCTGACCAAGCCGCGCTCGGCGGCCGACCCGGAACCGAAGCGGGGGTGGCGTCGCCAACGCTCGGCGTCGGGAGCCAACGCCGCGTACCTGCGCTGGCCGCACCCGCAGCAGTAACGCGTACACAAAGGGCAATCGCCCAGCCCCGTCGGGGCTGGGCGATTGCTTTCTGGCGCTTTACAGCAGTCCGAGCAGCTGCAGGTCGGTGACGTACTTGACGATGACCGGCGCCGAGACATGGGGGATGTCTTTGTCGGGGCCGATCTTCGCCTCCTGCACCGCGGCGCGGAAGCGGTCGGTCGGTGCCATCGACCCGTTGATCGGCTTCTCGGGCTTCTGGTAGTTGTGCAGCAGCGGCAGCAGCGAGTACTGGCGTTGCCGCTCGGGCAGCGTCCGCATCGCCTGTTCGAACCGCCGCAGCCAGTCGCCATAGTCGGCAATGCGCTGGATCCCGTAGCCGGCGTCGATCAGCCAGTCGACGTACTCGTCGAGACCGATGCCATCGTCGTACGGGTTCATCACGTGGTACGTCTGGAAACCGTCACCTCCGGGGACGTTGTCCAGCACCTGCGTGCCCAGCGTGGAGATCGACGACGCGACGAACTCCACCGGCAGGCCGTCGTAGTGCGAACGCCGGCGGTTGCCCTCGGCGTCCAGTTCGTAGAACGAGCCGGGCGCGACACCGGTGGCGACCAGGCTCAGCATCAGCCGGGTGAACATGTCCGGCAGGTTGAGCTGTCCCGCATAGGTGGTGTCGGCCAGGATCATGTCGCAGCGGAACACCGCGACGGGCAGGCCGCACAGGTCGTGGGCCTCGCGCAGCAGCACCTCGCCGGCCCACTTGCTGTTGCCGTAGCCGTTGGCGTAGTTGTCGTTGATCGCCCGCGTCACGCTGATCTGGCGGATGTCGGCGTCCTCGACGAACTGGCCCGGCGTGATCTGGTCGCCGACACCGATCGTCGACACGTAGGTGTAGGGCTTCAGCTTGGTGGTCAGCGCGATCCGAATCAGTTCGGCGGTGCCCAGCGCGTTGGGACCGAACAGCTCGCTGTACGGCAGCACGTGGTTGACCAGCGCGGCCGGGTCGACGATCAGGTCGACGGTGTCCGCGAGCCGCTGCCAGGTCTGCTGGTCGAGGCCCAGGTTGGCCTCGCCCTTGTCGCCGGCGATGACCTCCAGGTGGTCGGCGGCCAGTTCCTGGTAGTGCGCCACGAGCTTCGGGTCGCCCTGGGGAGAGCCGACGCCGAAGGTGTTGTCCAGCCGCGCGCGCGCCTCGTCGTCGGACTTGGCGCGCACCAGGGCGATCACCTTGCCGTCCACCAGGTCCATGCGCTCGAGCCACTCCAGCGCCAGGTAGCGGCCCAGGAAGCCGGTGGCGCCGGTCAGCAGCACCGTGCGCACCTCGGCGGCGGGCTTGGGCAGGCTGGGCGCGGCGGCCAGCGTCTCGGCCTCGAGGAACTTGTCCAGGGTGAGGTCGCCGGCGCGCACTGTGGTGGCATCGCGCCCGTGCACGGCGGCGAACGTGGGCCGCTTGGTGCCCTGGCGCTCGCCCTCGATGTAGCGGGCGATGGCCTGCAGGTCGCTGGCCGGGCTGACGATGACGCCCACCGGCACGTCGACGTCGAAGATCTCGCGCAACAGATTGCCGAATGTCAACGCCGACAACGAGTCTCCGCCGAGATCGGTGAAATGTGCGTCCGGGGTCAGCTCGGTGCCCGCCGTGCCGAGCATGGCCGCGGCGGCCCGGCTCACGGTCGCCAGCACGGGCGCGTCGGCGCCGTTGCGGCGCAGTTCGGCCAGCTCGTTGGCCTGCCCCTCGGCGAGCTCGGCGTAAAGCTGCTCGAGCCGCTCGCCGTAGTGCTGCTTCAGCTTCGGCCACGCCAGCTTGCGGATCCCGGTCAGCAGACCGTTCTCCAGGCTGAACGGTGTGGTCTCGACAATGAAGTCGCGCGGCACCTCGTAGGACTGCAGGCCGGCCTGACGCGCGACGTTCTGCAGCGAGTCGGCGATCTTCCCCTTGAGCGTGTCCAGGTCCCAGCGGGCCAGGGCCTCTTCGGTCGGCACGACGACGGCCAGCAGATAGGGCTGCGCGCTGTTGCCGTAGACGTAGATCTGGCGCACCAGCGGGCTGTTGCCGAACTCGGCCTCCAGCTTGGCCAGGGTCACGAATTCGCCCTGCGCCAGCTTCAGCACGTTGTTGCGGCGGTCGACGTACACCAGCTTGTCGGGTGCGACCTCGGCGAACACGTCGCCGGTCCGGTAGTAGCCGTCCTCGTCGAACACGTTGGCGGTGGTCTCGGCCCGCTTGTAGTAGCCGGGGAACATGTTCTCGGTC
>NZ_LZJG01000127.1:0-24780 GCF_001667785.1 Mycobacterium sp. E3247
GCCCGCCCAGCGGATCACGTCCGACATCGGCACCAGCGTGCCGCCGGCGGTCAACGCCTTACCGGCCGCGGCCTCCAAGTCCTGCAACGTGGTGGTGACCACGATCGAGACCGGCAGGCCGTTGTGTGAACCCAGTTTTTCGGAGGCGAGCAGGCCGCGCAGTCCGGCCAGGAAGGCGTCGTGATTGCGCTGGGCGGTGCTGCGGGTGTCACGGCGCACCGCGTCCTCATCCGGTGTCTCATCGACCACCGGCGTTTCGTCGTCGGGGTTACACACCCCGGGCGCGGCCAGCTTGGCCATCATGGCCTCGATCGCGGCCCGTAGTTCGGGGGTCACCAAGCCACTCAGGCGCGACATGCCGTCGAATTCCTGCTGGCCAAGGACGATTCCACGCTTGCGGGCCCGCTCGGCGTCGCTGAAGTCCCCGTCGGGGTGCAGCCAATCCATGAGCCGCTTTGCGTAGGTGGCCAATTCGTCGGGGCGATACCCGGCGGCCTTGCCGGCCAGGTCGGCTTCGGCGGCTTGGCGGGTGAACGCGTCGACCTCAACCGGCAGATGAGCCAGGAAGCCGCGGATCACCTTGACGTGCCCATCACCGATCAGCCCCGCGCGTTGACCGGCCGCGGTCGCACTCAACTGCGGTGCCAGCGGCTCACCGGTCAGCGCCCGGCGCTCGCCCAGGTCGGCGGCTTCCTCGATGCGGCGGGCGGCCTCGGCCTTGGTGATCCGCAACCGGTCGGCCAGCCCAATGCGCAGCGAACCGCCCAACTCTTCGGGGCCGGCCTGGGCGTCGAGCTGGTTGATCAACGCATGTTGCGGGGTGCGCAGCATGCGGGCCACGCGTTCGACCCGCTCCAAGGCGCGCAGCCGCTCCGGGGTGGTGAGGACGTCAAAAGATAACCCGCACAGGCGGTCCGCGTCGTCGTCGAGCGCGTCGATAACCTCGACGATCTCGTCACGACTGCTCGCACCCATACCCCAAACCCTAGAAACCCCCACCGACAAAAACGGCCGCGTTGTGACCAGTGAAACAAAAGTGGCACAAGGGATTACGTGACACAAGGGATTACAGAGCGGCCGCGACTCTGGAGACAGGAACCGGCCTAGTCGCGGACGACGATGACCGTCTTGCCGGGGCGATGGCCGGGGCGCCCACCGCTTTCGAATGCCTCGCGGCCCTTCTCCAGCGGGAAGATCTCGGCGATGTCGACCCGCAACCGACCGCCGTCAACCAGCGCAGCGAGCTCCATCAACTGCCCCCGGTTCGGCGTGACGATGAAAAACGTTGCCGTGATGCCGTATTCGTCGGCCCGGCCCGCCGGCGGCGGGGCCGACAGGGTGACCAGCCGCCCACCGCGCCGGACCACCGGGAACGACCGGTCCAGCGTCGCCCCGCCGACGGTGTCGATCACGACGTCGTAGACCGCGTCGTCGAACGCCTCGGTGCGGACATCGATGACCCGGGCGGCCCCGTATCCGCGGACCAGGTCGCCGGCATCGCTGCGCACGGTCGCGGTGACGCGCGCCCCCAGCATGGCGGCCAGCTGAACGGTCAAACCGCCCACGCCGCCCGCGCCGCCGTGCACCAACACCGACTCGCCCGGTTGCACACCGGCGTGGTCGACCAGGGCTTGCCACGCGGTCAGGCCGGCCAGTGGCAGCGCGGCCGCAACGGGGTGCGAGGCCGATGACGGCTTGGCGGCCAGGTCCGCCGCGGCGACGCTGACGAATTCGGCCGCGGCGCCGTCGCGGTCGAACGGGATCAGCCCGTACACCTCGTCACCGGCCGTGAAATCCGCCACGCCCGCCCCTGTTTCGGCGACGACACCCGATAACTCGTGCGAGGGGATCACCGGCGTCCGGCTGACACCCTCCCGGGTCCAAGTCTCCTCCCACGTCAACTCGTCGAACGTGATGGCGGCCGCATACACGGCCACCAGGACCTCGCCCGCGGCCGGGGCCGGCATGGGCGCCCGCTCGACGACCAGCTGCTCCGGGCCGCCCCTGTGGTGCGCCCGCAACGCCGTCATCTCGGTCATGGCAGCCGCCAATCGATCGGGTCGGCGCCCATGCCCGTCAAGAGTTCGTTGGCGCGGCTGAACGGACGCGACCCGAAGAACCCCCGAGAAGCCGACAGCGGCGACGGGTGCGGCGACTCGATCGCCACGCAATTGCCTTCGGCCAGAATCGGTTTGAGTGTCGACGCGTCGCGTCCCCACAGGATCGCCACCATCGGCTGCGAACGCGCGGCCAGCGCGCGGATCGCGCACTCGGTCACCACCTCCCAGCCCTTGCCCCGGTGTGACGCCGGATTACTGGGGCGCACGGTGAGCACCCTGTTCAGCAGCATCACCCCGCGACCGGCCCACGGCGTCAGGTCGCCGCACGAGGGCAGTGGATGACCGAGGTCGGCGGCGTATTCGTCGAAGATGTTGGCCAGGCTGCGCGGCAGTGGACGCACGTCGGGGGCCACCGAAAAGCTCAGTCCCACCGCGTGTCCCGGTGTCGGGTACGGGTCTTGGCCGACGATCAGCACCCGAACGTTGTCGAATGGAAAGGTGAAGGCGCGCAACACGTTCGGGCCCGCCGGCAGGTACCTGCGCCCGGCCGCGATCTCGGCCCGCAGGAACTGGCCCATCTCGGCGATCCGCTCGGCCACCGGCTGCAGCGCGGCAGCCCAGCCCGGTTCGACGAGTTCGGTCAACGGCCTCGCCGTCATCGGGCTCCTCCCATGGCATCGATCACCTTAGTCGTCATATGTCGTCATATGTCGTCATATGACTGCCAGCCCGCGTAGCCGGTCCACTCCTGCCCGTCGACAAGCACTCCGGCCTTCCCCTCGAGAACCCGTCCGATGATTCGCCATCCGGCGGGCGCGGGCCCTGCGAAGCACGCCACCAGGGCATGATCCTCTCCGCCGCCCAGCACCCACGCCCACGGATCGGCGCGCACGGCGGCGGCGGCGGCCGTCAGTGCGTCGCGGTCCGCACCCAGCGCCGCCGTCGACAGATCCATCGCCACACCCGATGCCTCGGCGACGTGCCGCAGGTCGGCGACCAGGCCGTCGGACACGTCGATCATCGCCTGCGCTCCCCCGGCCGCCGCCGCGACGCCCTGGCCGTAGGGCGGCTGCGGGACCAGATGCCGGCGGCGCAGGGTGTCGAAGCCTTCGATCCCCTTGCCCAACAATGAAAGGCCGGCGGCCGAGCGGCCCAGCTCGCCGGCGACCGCGATCACCGAGCCCGCCCTCGCCCCGGACCGCAGCACCGGGGCGCGGCCGTCCAGATCGCCGAGCACCGTCACCGAGATCACCCACTGCGGGCAGCTGACCAGGTCGCCGCCGGCGATGCCCGCGCCGATGCGCTGCGCCTCGTCCCACATTCCGCCGACCAGCGCGTCGACGTCGGCCGCCGACGTGTCACCCGGCGCGCCAAAAGCCACCACGAAGGCCGTGGGCCGCGCGCCCATCGCCTCGATGTCGGCGGCGTTCTGGGCGATGGCCTTGCGGCCGACGTCGTGCGGGGTCGACCAGTCCAGCCGAAAGTGCCGGTCCTGCACCAGCATGTCGGTCGACACCGCGACGCGCCGATCCACGGCGTGCACCACGGCCGCGTCGTCACCCGGGCCGACCACCACCGCGGCCGGCTGGCGGCGGCCGCGCACCAGGCGATCGATGACGGTGAACTCACCCAGCTGCTGCAGGGTGGGGTTTGATGGCACCTCGCCCACGCCACCTCCTTCGGCGCGTCCTCGCCCTGTGCGGGCCTCCGTCCGGTCGCCGACCTGCGGTAAGTTTGATTACTGCCCGCGCGAGCGGCCCGCGCCAGTGTAGAGGCCTGCGATGTCGTGCCAGAGATAGGAGGTGCGCGGGCGGTGATGACCGACGCCGATAGCGGCCCCCGTGACGACGGGGGGCCGCCGCCCGCGGTGATCATCGCCGCGGTCGCCCTCGCCGTCGTGGCGATCGGCGTGGTCCTGGTGATCGCGGCGAACCGCGAGGCGCCGCCCCAACCGGTTGCCGTACCCGCCGCCCCGGCGCCGCGGGCCGACAGCCCCGCGTGCCGGGCGCTGGCCGGGGCGCTGCCGCAGCGGCTCGGCGACTACCAACGCGCGCCCGTCGCGCAACCGGCACCCCAGGGCGCGGCCGCCTGGCGAGCCGGACGGGACAGCGAGCCCGTGGTGCTGCGTTGCGGGCTGGACCGCCCCGGCGAGTTCGTGGTGGGATCTCCGATTCAGATCGTCGACCGGGTGCAGTGGTTCGCCGTGCGCCCCGAACAGCAGTCCGCCGGTGACGCGGGCCGATCCACCTGGTACACCGTGGACCGGCCGGTGTACGTGGCGCTCACACTGCCGTCGGGATCGGGTCCCACGCCCATCCAGCAGCTGTCCGAGGTGATCGACCGCACCATCGCAGCTGTGCCGATCAACCCGGGGCCACCTGGTTGATGGTGGCGACCTGGGGGCACCTCCCGCTTGCGGGGGACCGCGCCCGGCTGCGCCGCGCTCGCGATCGCCACGGGTTGATGGTGGCGACCTGGGGGCACCTCCCGCTTGCGGGGGACCGCGCCCGGCTGCGCCGCGCTCGCGATCGCCACGGGTTAGCGCAGGCCGGTGCCGCGGGCCAAGGCCGTTTCGACCATCGTCGCCAGCAGGGTGGGATAGTCGACACCACTCGCGGCCCACATCCGCGGGTACATCGAGATCGTGGTGAACCCGGGCATCGTGTTGATCTCGTTGAGCACCGGGCCCTCGTCGGTGAGGAAGAAGTCGACCCGGGCCAGCCCCTGGCAGTCGATGGCCTTGAACGCCCGGATCGCTAATTGCCGGATGGCATCGGCGATGTCGTCGTCCACCTTGGCCGGCACGTCCAATTCCGCTGCGTCATCCAGATATTTGGTGGCGAAGTCGTAGAACGAGTCCTCGCGGCCCCGCACCCCGGCCACCCGGATCTCGCCCAGCGTGCTGGCTTCGACTGTGCCATCGGGCATTTCGAGCACGCCGCACTCGACCTCACGGCCGGTGATGGCCGCCTCAACGATCACTTTCGGGTCGTGCCGGCGGGCCACCTCGACGGCCGCGGGCAGGTCCGCCCAGTCGGTCACCCTGGTGACGCCGATCGACGATCCACCGCGGGCGGGTTTGACGAACACCGGCAGACCCAGCCGCTCGCACTCCTCGGGCCGCAGGGCCGACCGCGACGGGCGCAGCACCGCATACGCGCCGACCGGCAACCCGTCGGCGGCGAACAGCTTCTTGGTGAACTCCTTGTCCATGCCCGTCGCGCTGGCCAGCACGCCGGCCCCGACGTAGGGCACCCCGGCCAACTCCAGCAGGCCCTGGATCGTGCCGTCTTCCCCGTACGGACCGTGCAGCACGGGGAACACCACGTCGACGGACGCCAGCACCTCGCCGGCCCCGGAGGACAGGGAGACCAGTTGGCCGCTGCGGCGCGGGTCCGCCGTGAGGGCGAGTTCGGTGCCCGACTGAGCGGTCACCTCCGGCAGCTGCCGGTCGCTGATGGCCAGCGCGGCCGGGTCGCCGTCGGTGAGCACCCAGGACCCTTCCGGGGTGATGCCGATCGCGACCACCTCGAACCGCTGGGGGTCGAGGTTGCGCAGGATGCTGCCCGCGGACACGCACGAGATGGCGTGCTCGTTGCTGCGCCCGCCGAAGACGACGGCGACGCGCACGCGGCTTCCGCTGGCACTCACAACTTAAAGAGGCTACCGGTTGCGCGCGGCTCGGGTCGGACGGCGGGCCGCCAGCTGGGGTTTTGGTGACCGCGCGGAGTCACTCAGGCTTGGTCCTGCGCCCCAGCAGCAGGGCCATCGCCTCGTCCACCGACAGTCCCTTGTGGCAGACCCGGTGTACGGCGTCGGTCAGGGGCATCTCGACGTCGTAACTGGAGGCGAGCGCCAGCACCGACTCGCACGACGTCACGCCCTCGACGACGTGCCCGTCCCGGGCCTGCATCGCCGACTCCATGGTCCCCCCGCGACCCAGGCGTTGGCCGAACGACCGATTGCGCGAATAGGGCGAGGTGCACGTCGCGACCAGGTCACCCACGCCGGCCAGCCCGGCCAGCGTGGCACCCTTGGCGCCGAGCGCGATGCCCAGCCGCATGATCTCCGCCAGACCGCGGGTGATGATCGCCGCCGCGGTGTTTTCCCCCAGCCCGACGCCGGCCGCCATGCCGCAGGCGAGCGCGATGACGTTCTTGCACGCCCCACCGATCTCGGTGCCGACGACATCACTATTGGTGTAAGGGCGGAAGTACCCGGTGTTCAGCATGCGCTGCAGGGCGACGGCGCGGCCGGAGTCGCTGCACGCGACCACGGTGGCGGCGGGTTGGCATTCGGCGATCTCGCTGGCCAGGTTGGGCCCCGAAATCACCGCGACCTGAGCCGGGTCGACGCCCGTCACCGACACGATGACCTGACTCATCCGCATCAGGGTGCCCAGCTCGATGCCCTTGGCCAGGCTGACCAGGGTGGCCCCCAGGGGTAGCACCGGCACCCACGTTTCGAGATTGGCGCGCATCGTCTGCGCGGGCACCGCCAACAGCACCGTCGAGGCGCCGTCGAGCGCATCCGCCGCGTCGGTGGTGGCGCGGACGCCCGCCGGCAGCACCGTGCCGGGCAGATAGTCGGGGTTGGACCGGGTGGCGTTGATCCGGTCGGCGACGTCGGATCGACGGGCCCACAGGGTGACCGCTGCGCCCGGCCCGCCGGCCTCCACGAGCACCTTGGCCAGTGCGGTGCCCCACGCCCCGGCACCCATGACCGCAACGCCGCCCGTCGAACTGACAGGTGTGCCGGCCATCCACCACCCCCGTGTGTCGTCTCCAGCGTGTTGCAGCCGCTACACCCTAGATCAGCGGCGGACCAGCCGTCACGCGAGTCAGCGCGGCTCGCTGGCAGGATGGCATGTCATGAGCGGCACACGAGCCGACGGCACGGGAAAAGACATCGCCTTGATCATCGCCGTCAAACGGTTGGCGGCGGCCAAGACCAGGCTGGCCCCTGTGTTCTCGGCGCGCACGCGGGAGAGCGTGGTGCTGGCCATGTTGATCGACACGCTGACCGCCGCGCGACGCGTCGACTCACTCGGTTCGATCAGTGTGATCACGCCCGACGAGGCCGCGGCCGCGGCGGCGACCGAGCTGGGCGCGGACGTGCTGGCCGACCCGACGCCCCAGGGGCACGGTGACCCGCTGAACAACGCCATCGCCACCGCAGAGCGGACCGTGGCCGCTTCATTTCCGAACGTCGTTGTGCTGCAAGGGGATTTGCCGGCACTGCAGACACAGGAGCTGGCCGAGGCGATCGCCGCCGCCCGGCATCACCGGCGCAGCTTTGTCGCCGACCGGCTGGCGACGGGGACCGCCGCCCTCTTCGCGTTCGGGGCCCCACTCGATCCGCAATTCGGAGCCGATTCGTCGGCGCGGCACCGACGTTCGGGAGCGATCGAATTGACCGGCGCGTGGCCGGGCCTGCGCTGCGACGTCGACACCCCCGACGACCTCGCCGCCGCCCGCCGGCTCGGGGTGGGGGCGGCGACCGCCCGAGCGCTCGCGCACCAGTGACCTCGACCGCGCCACGGCCCACCTGTCCGCGGGGTGAACGTCGCCCCAACGGCGAATGGATGTCCGTCGAGCGCTAGCAGCATCGGCGCGTGATGAGCAATGATCGCAGGGTGACTGAAATCGAAGCTGAGGCGCGCCCCGACGAGAACTTGTGGCATCACGGCGACTCGGCCGTGACTGCGCCGCCCGCCACCACGCCGGCCTCGCTCACCGACCTGCCCGAGGACCGCTACCTCAACCGGGAACTGAGCTGGCTTGACTTCAACGCCCGCGTGCTGGCGCTCGCCGCCGACAGCTCGCTGCCCCTGTTGGAGCGAGCCAAGTTCCTGGCGATCTTCGCCTCCAACCTCGACGAGTTCTACATGGTGCGGGTCGCCGGCCTCAAGCGCCGCGACGAGATGGGATTGTCGGTGCGCTCCGCCGACGGCCTGACCCCGCGTGAGCAACTGGCCCTCATCGGCGAGCAGACACAGCGAATCGCGACCCGGCACGCGCGGGTGTTCCTCGATTCCGTCCGCCCGGCGCTCGCCGAGGAAGGCATACATATAGTCACGTGGGCCGATTTGGATCAGGGTGAGCGCGACGAACTGTCGACGTACTTCCACGAACAGGTCTTTCCCGTTCTCACCCCGCTCGCCGTCGATCCCGCTCACCCCTTCCCCTTCGTCAGCGGGTTGAGCCTGAATCTCGCGGTCATGGTGCGCCAGCCCGAGGACGGCGGCCAGCACTTCGCGCGGGTGAAGGTACCCAACAACGTGGATCGGTTCGTCGAACTGGCGGTGCGCGATGCCGCCGACGATGCCGACGGGCACCCCATAATCCGCTACCTGCCAATGGAAGAGCTGATCGCGGCCTTCCTACCGGTGTTGTTCCCGGGGATGGAGATCGTTCAGCATCACGCCTTCCGCATCACCCGCAACGCGGACTACGAGGTCGAAGAGGACCGCGACGAAGACCTGCTGCAAGCACTGGAACGGGAGTTGGCACGCAGGCGGTTCGGGTCGCCGGTGCGACTCGAGATCGCCAACGACATGACCGAGAGCATGTTGGAACTCCTGCTGCGCGAGCTCGACGTCAACCCGGGCGACGTCATCGAGGTGCCCGGCCTGCTCGATCTGTCGTCGTTGTGGCAGATCTACAGCGTCGACCGGCCGGGGCTCAAAGACCCTGCATTCGTCCCGGCGACCAGCCCCGCGTTCGTCGACCGCGAGACGCCCAGGAGCATTTTTGCAACGCTGCGCGAAGGCGATGTGCTGCTTCATCATCCGTACGAGTCGTTCTCCACCAGCGTCCAGCGATTCATCGAGCAGGCCGCCGCCGACCCTAACGTGCTGGCGATCAAACAGACGCTGTACCGCACCTCCGGTGACTCGCCGATCGTTCGGGCGCTCATCAACGCCGCCGAGGCCGGCAAGCAGGTGGTGGCGCTCGTGGAGATCAAGGCCCGCTTCGACGAGCAGGCCAACATCCGCTGGGCGCGCGAGCTGGAGCAGGCGGGCGTGCACGTCGTCTACGGATACGTCGGGCTCAAGACGCACTGCAAGACCTGCCTGGTGGTCCGCCGCGAAGGTTCGGCGATCCGTCGTTACTGCCACATCGGAACCGGCAATTACAACGGCAAGACGGCGCGACTGTACGAGGACGTCGGTCTGCTGACGGCCTCCCCGGAGATCGGGGCGGATCTGACGGATCTGTTCAATTCGCTGACGGGCTATTCGCGCAAGGTCTCCTACCGCAACCTTCTGGTCGCCCCGCACAGCATCCGCACCGGCATCATCGAGCGCGTCGAGCGCGAGATCGCCGCCCACCGCGAACACGGCGGCGGCCGCATCCGGATGAAGATGAACGCGCTCGTCGACGAGCAGGTGATCGACGCGCTGTATCGCGCGTCGATGGCCGATGTACGGGTGGAGGTGGTGGTGCGCGGGATCTGCGCGCTGCGCCCCGGCGCCGAAGGGTTCTCGGAGAACGTTGCCGTCCGCTCCATCCTCGGCCGGTTCCTGGAGCATTCCCGCATCATGCATTTCCATCGCATCAACGAGTTCTGGATCGGCAGCGCGGACATGATGCACCGCAACCTCGACCGGCGCGTCGAGGCACTCGTTCAGGTCAAGGACCCGAGGCTGACCTCGTACTTGGACAATTTGTTCGAGTCCGCGCTCGACCCGTCCACCCGGTGCTGGGAGCTGGGACCCGACGGGCAGTGGATCGCGTCGCCGCAGGACGGCCACAGCGTACGCGACCACCAAGTGTCGTTGATGGAGCGGCACCGCACTCCGTAACCTTCTGCGTGGTGAATTACGGTTGTTTTCCGGCCGCACCGCGATACGCGCTCGGCCCGACCGAATTGACCTGCAGGAGTTGAGTTGCCGACCAAGAGTTCGTCCACCGCTCGGCGTTCGGGAAGCCGCATCGTGTACGCCGCCGGAGCGGTCTTGTGGCGGCCGACTGACTCGTCCAACCCCGGCCTCGAGATCGCGGTGATCCACCGTCCCCGCTACGACGACTGGTCACTGCCCAAGGGCAAAGTGGACCCGGGCGAGACGGCGCCCGTCGCCGCGGTCCGCGAAGTGTGCGAGGAGACGGGCCAGCACGGCGTGCTGGGCAGGCGGCTGGACATGGTGAGCTACCCGATCGAGGCGGGCGTCAAGAAGGTCTACTACTGGGCGGCGCGCAGCACCGGCGGCGACTTCACCCCCGGTAACGAGGTTGACGAATTGGTGTGGGTGCCGGTGCCGGACGCCCTGAACATGCTCACCTATTCGCATGATCGAAAAATGTTGCGCCACTTCATGAAACATCCGGCTGACACGCATACCGTGCTCGTGGTCCGGCACGGCACCGCCGGCCGGAAATCGCGCTTCAAAGGCGACGACACCCAGCGGCCGCTGGACAAGCGGGGCCGTGCGCAAGCCGAGGCGCTGGTTCCGCAGCTGCTGGCCTTCGGCGCCACCGACGTGTACGCGGCCGACCGCCTGCGCTGCCACCAGACGGTGGAACCGCTCGCCGCGGAATTGGGCGTCGCCGTACACAACGAGCCCGCCCTAACCGAGGAGGCCTACGCCAAGAGTCCCAAACGCGCCCGCAACCGGATGCTGGCCATCGCCGAGCAGCAAGGGACGCCGGTCATTTGCACACAGGGCAAGGTGATCCCGGACCTGATCGCCTGGTGGTGCGCGCGGGACGGGGTGCGCCCCGACAAGTCGCGCAACCACAAGGGCAGCGCCTGGGTGCTGTCACTGTCGGGCGGTCGACTGGTGGCAGCCGATCACATCGGCGGGGCGCTGGCCGCCAACGTGCGGGCATAACACGCGAATACCCTTCGGGCGCATCGCTGCCACCCGAAGGGTATTCGCGTCTAGAGCGTGACTGTTGACTTAACGGCGACCGCGGCGCGCGGTGGCCTTCTTGGCCGGAGCCTTGCTGGCCGGCCTCTTTGCCGCGGCCTTCTTGGCGGGAGCCTTGGTGGCGGCCTTCTTCGCCACGACCTTCTTGGCCGGGGCCTTGGTCGCCGCCTTCTTGACCGGAGCCTTGGTCGCGGCCTTCTTGGCCGGGGCCTTGGTTGCGGCCTTCTTGACCGGAGCCTTGGTCGCCGCCTTCTTGACCGGAGCCTTCTTGGCGGGAGCGGCCTTCTTCGCCGCGGCCTTCTTGGCGGGAGCCTTCTTCGCCGCGGTCTTCTTGGCCGCGCCGCTTGCCACTACACCACGCTTCACTGCAGGTCCTTCCGACGGGAGACGCTGTGCGCCAGAGACAACCGCTTTGAATTGAGCACCGGGCCGGAACGCCGGGACGGAGGTCGGCTTCACCTTCACCGTCTCGCCGGTACGCGGGTTGCGGGCCACCCGGGCCGCGCGACGCCGTTGCTCGAACACACCGAACCCGGTGATCGTCACACTGTCGCCCTTGTGCACCGCACGCACAATGGTGTCGACGACGTTCTCGACGGCGGCGGTCGCCTGCCGACGGTCGGTGTTCAATTTCTGTGTGAGCACATCAATGAGCTCTGCCTTATTCATCCAATCCCTCCGACGCTAGTGGTCCTCGATTTGAACCGACTAGAGCACACGGTAAACCCTCACCCAGCAAATTTCCAAGAGCCACGCGCAATTTCAGGGTCGGACAATCGGCGGTTTCGCAATCCGGTTGCCGCCCTTGACCGGTGGGGGCACTTGGAAATCGGGCCGGTTTAGTTAGGTGAGCGAGAAGAAATTCCGCCCTTCTCGACCGTTCAGGAGGCGGGCAGAGTGCGCGGTTTCCACTGCGGATAGGCGGCCTCGTATGACTCGATTTTGTCGAGTTTCCGCAGCGTAAGGGCTATATCGTCGAGTCCTTCGAGGAGTCGCCAGGCCGTGTGGTCGTCAATCTTGAACGGCAACACCGTCGTTCCCGCGGTGATATTTCGATCTTGAAGATTGGCAGTGATTTCCAGTCCCGGGTTCTGCTCGATGAGCTTCCAAAGCAGTTCCACGCCGTCTTGGGAGACTTCGGCCGCCAAGAGCCCGGC
Organism: Mycobacterium sp. E3247; assembly: GCF_001667785.1. Classification (NCBI taxonomy): domain Bacteria; kingdom Bacillati; phylum Actinomycetota; class Actinomycetes; order Mycobacteriales; family Mycobacteriaceae; genus Mycobacterium; species Mycobacterium sp. E3247. The sequence goes on from NZ_LZJG01000127.1 coordinate 12,090, forward strand.
CTTGCCGGCGTTGCCCCGGAAGATGTCACCGAATCGAGACGAGATGACCACCCGGAACCCGTAGTCCATCAGCGCCCACACGGCGTGCTCGCGCGACGAGCCGGTGCCGAAATCGGGCCCGGCGACCAGGACCGACCCCCGGTCAAAGGGACTGAGGTTGAGGATGAATGACGGATCCGAGCGCCAGCTGGCGAACAGCCCGTCCTCGAAACCGGTTCGGGTGACGCGCTTCAAATACACCGCGGGAATGATCTGATCGGTGTCGACATTGGACCGCCGCAACGGCACACCGATACCGGTGTGGGTGTGAAATGCTTCCATGGTCATCCGTTCTTCTCGATTACGTCAGTTCAAATCGGCCGGGGCGGACAATGTGCCGCGAACTGCGGTCGCGGCGGCAACGGCCGGAGATACCAAATGCGTCCGGCCGCCCTTGCCCTGGCGCCCTTCGAAGTTGCGGTTGGAGGTCGCCGCGCAACGCTCCCCCGGCGCCAGCTGGTCCGGATTCATCCCCAGACACATCGAGCAGCCCGCCTGTCGCCACTCGGCACCCGCGGCGGTGAAAACCTCGCCCAGCCCTTCGGCTTCGGCCTGGGCGCGCACCCGCATGGACCCGGGCACCACGAGCATCCGCACCCCGGGAGCCAGCTTGCGGCCGCGCAGCACGTCGGCGACCACCCGCAGGTCTTCGATACGACCGTTGGTACAAGAGCCCACGAACACGGTGTCGACCGCGATGTCACGCATCGGAGTGCCCGGACGAAGGTCCATGTAAGCCAACGCTTTCTCGGCGGCCTGTCGCTCGGCGTCGCCCGTCATCAGCTCCGGGTCAGGCACGGCCCCGGCCAGCGGCACGCCCTGCCCGGGGTTGGTGCCCCAGGTCACGAACGGGCTCAGCGATGCCGCGTCGAGGTGGACCTCGGTGTCGAAGGCGGCGCCGGGGTCGGTGTGCAGCTGCTGCCAATAGCGCATCGCCGCGTCCCATTGCGCACCCTGCGGCGCGTGCGGCTTGTCGCGAAGGAATTCGTAGGTGGTCGCGTCCGGCGCCACCATGCCAGCCCGGGCGCCGGCCTCGATGCTCATGTTGCAGATCGTCATCCGGCCTTCCATCGACAGCGATTCGATGGCGCTGCCGCGGTATTCGATGACGTGCCCCTGCCCGCCACCGGTGCCGATCTTGGCGATCAAGGCGAGAATGATGTCCTTGGCCGTCACGCCGGCGGGCAGTTCGCCGTCGAGATTGACCGCCATGGTCTTGAACGGCCGCAGCGGCAACGTCTGGGTCGCCAGCACATGCTCGACCTCCGAGGTGCCGATGCCCATCGCCAGTGCGCCGAACGCACCGTGCGTCGACGTGTGACTATCACCACAGACGATCGTCATTCCCGGTTGGGTGAGGCCCAATTGCGGCCCGACGACATGCACGATGCCCTGCTCGATGTCGCCCATCGGGTAGAGCCGAACACCGAATTCGGCGCAGTTGCGGCGCAACGTCTCGACCTGGGTGCGCGACACCGGGTCGGCGATCGGCTTGTCGATGTCGATGGTGGGCACGTTGTGATCCTCGGTGGCCAGCGTCAGATCGGGCCGCCGCACCGCTCGTCCGGCCATGCGTAGCCCGTCGAAAGCCTGTGGGCTGGTGACCTCGTGCACCAGATGCAGGTCGATGTAGATCAGGTCGGGCGCCCCTCCTTGTTCCGGAGCGCTCCCTTTATCCACAACGTGGTCGTCCCACACCTTTTCGGCCAGGGTGCGCGGCTTGCCGGATCCCATCTGAAATTCGCCTCGATTCCCCTCAAGCGCGGCTCGCGGATCGACCATGGGCTGTGATCTCAGAATACGAGACGCTAGTATCTCCTTGTGAGACAGCATAGCGGCATCGGCGTTCTCGACAAAGCCGTCGGCATCCTGCACACCATCGCCCAATCCCCCTGCGGGTTGGCCGAACTGTGCGAGCGGACCGGATTGCCAAGGGCCACCGCGTACCGGTTGGCCGCCGCGCTGGAAGTCCATCGCCTGCTGGCGCGTGACGACGAGGGGCGCTGGCGACTCGGCCCGGCCGTCACCGAGCTCGCCGCCCATGTCAACGACCCGCTGCTGGCCGCCAGCGCGGGGGTGCTTCCCCTGCTCCGCGAGACCACCGGGGAGAGCGTGCAGCTGTACCGCCGCGAGGGCACCACACGGGTCTGCGTGGCGGCCCTGGAACCCGCTGCGGGCCTTCGCGATACGGTCCCGGTCGGGGCGCGGTTGCCGATGACGGCGGGCTCGGGCGCCAAGGTGCTGCTGGCCCACAGCGACGTTGCGACGCAAAAGGCGGTGCTGCCGTCGGCGAAGTTCACCGAGCGCACGCTGGCCGAAGTGCGCCGCCGTGGCTGGGCGCAAAGCGTGGCCGAGCGAGAGCCCGGGGTGGCGAGCGTGTCGGTTCCCGTGCGCGACGGCCGCGGAGCCGTCGTCGCCGCGATCTCGGTGTCGGGACCCGTCGACCGGATCGGCCGGCGTCCGGGGGCGCGCTGGGCCGCGGACCTGATTTCCGCGGCCGAGGCGCTCACCCGCCGGCTCTGAAACGTCGCGCGCGAGAAGCGTCTCGGCGACCAGCGCGCAACGTCGCCGGGCGGCCTGACAGACTGACCGCCATGGGAACCAATCAGCGCGCGAGCATCGTCATGTCGGAAGACGAGATCGCCGACTTCGTCGTCAAGAGCCGCACCGGGACGCTGGCCACCATCGGCCCCGACGGCCAGCCGCATCTGACCGCGATGTGGTACGCCGTCGTGGACGGCGAGATCTGGCTCGAGACCAAGGTCAAGTCGCAGAAGGCGGTCAACCTCAAACGCGATCCGCGGGTGAGCTTCCTGATCGAGGACGGCGACACCTACGACACGTTGCGCGGAGTGTCATTCGAAGGCGTCGCGGAGATCGTCGATGATCCCGACGTCTCGCACCGGGTCGGCGTCAGCGTGTTCGAGCGCTACACCGGCCCGTACAGCGACGAGATGAAGCCCTTCGTCGAGCAGATGATGAACAAGCGTGTCTGCGTGCGTATCGTCGCGGGGCGCGCCCGCTCGTGGGACCACCGCAAACTCGGGCTGCCGGCGATGCCGGTGGGTGGCTCCACGGCCCCGGCCGTGCTGGGGACCGGTCAATAGTTGTTTGTAGCCCCGATGGGATTCGAACCCACGCTACCGCCGTGAGAGGGCGGCGTCCTAGGCCGCTAGACGACGGGGCCAGACACGATCCGGAGTGCCAGCATAGCTCACACTCAGAAGCCCACCTAATCGCTTGAGGTGGTGACGTTTTGCTGGGGTACCAGGACTCGAACCTAGAATGGCTGAACCAGAATCAGCTGTGTTGCCAATTACACCATACCCCATCGGCTGCCTAAAACCGCTGGTCAACGCCCACTCCGAGCCATATCGCTCCGCTCGGAAGACCGTCGCCGCCAGCCGTTGTCGGCTTTGTGAGCCGCAGTGCAGACTACCAAAGACTCGGCACACAATCCGCACGCGAGGTCCGCGAGGCCTTAAGCGGCCCCCGCCTATCCGCCGACCGCTTCCCGCGCGGCGCGTAACCGCAGCAGGCTGCGGTCACGGCCCAGCAGCTCCAGTGATTCGAACAGCGGCGGGCTGATCGTCGTTCCCGTGGCGGCAACCCTGATCGGACCGAACGCCTTGCGTGGTTTGAGGCCCAGATTTTCGATGAGCGCGGCCTTGAGGGCGGACTCGATGTGCGCCGTGGTCCAGTCCGTGGCGCCCTCCAGCGCGGCAAGCGCGGCGTCGAGCACCGCGGCCGCGTCCGCGCCGAGCTCCTTGGCCGCGGCCTTGGGGTCGATGGCGTATTCGTCGTCGTTGAGGAACTTCAGCAGGTCCCACGCGTCTGCAAGCACGACGATGCGGGTCTGCACCAGGTCGGCGGCGATGGCGAAGGCGGCGTCATCCAACCCGAGCCGATGGCCGTGGGCGTCGAAGTAGTCGCGCAGCCGACCCGCGAAATCCGCCGGCTCGAGCATCCGGATGTGCTCGGCGTTGAGCGCGTCGGCCTTCTTCTGGTCGAACCGCGCCGGGTTGGAATTGACGTCGACGACGTCGAAGGCGGCCACCATCTCGTCGAGGCTGAACAGGTCACGGTCGTCGGCGATGGCCCAACCCAGCAACGCAAGGTAATTGAGCAACCCTTCGGGGATGAAGCCCCGGTCGCGGTGGGCGAACAGATTCGACTGCGGGTCGCGCTTGGAGAGCTTCTTGGTGCCCTCTCCCAATACCGTTGGCAGGTGGGCGAACTCCGGGACGCGCTCGGCGACGCCGACCCGGATCAGCGACTGGTACAGTGCGATCTGGCGCGGCGTCGAGGGCAGCAGGTCCTCGCCACGCAGCACGTGGGTGATCTTCATCAGCGCGTCGTCACACGGGTTGACCAAGGTGTACAACGGATCTCCGTTGGCGCGGGTCAGCGCGAAGTCCGGCACGCTGCCGGCGGCGAAGGTGGTGGTCCCGCGCACCAGGTCGTCCCAGGCGAGGTCCTCGTCGGGCATCCGCAGCCGCACCACCGGCTTGCGGCCCTCGGCCAGGAACGCGGCGCGCTGGGCATCGGTCAAGTGCCGGTCGAAGTTGTCGTACCCCAGTTTGGGATTGCGGCCCGCCGCGATGTGGCGCGCCTCAACCTCTTCCGGCGTGGAGAACGCATAGTAGGCCTCACCGGCTTCGAGCAATTGGGCCACCACGTCGCGGTAGATCTCCTTGCGCTGCGACTGCCGGTAGGGGCCGTAGGGTCCGCCGACCTCGGGGCCCTCGTCCCAGTCGAGGCCGAGCCAGCGCAGCGCGTCGAGCAGGGCCAGATAGCTTTCCTCGCTGTCGCGTTCGGCGTCGGTGTCCTCGATGCGAAAGACGAAGGTGCCCCCGGTGTGCCGGGCATAGGCCCAGTTGAACAGCGCGGTGCGGACCATGCCGACATGCGGGGTGCCCGTGGGCGACGGGCAGAACCTGACGCGGACTTTCGTTTCGGCTGTCACGGCTTTCCCTTACGGAGCACGGGATTGGTGAGCGTTCCGATCCCTTCGATGGTGATGGAGACGGTGTCGCCATGCTCGATCGGACCGACTCCTGCGGGCGTCCCGGTGAGGATGAGGTCGCCGGGCAGCAGGGTCATCACGGCCGAGATCCATTCGACGATCGCGCCGACGTCGTGGATCATCAGCGAGGTCCGGCTGTGTTGCTTCACTTCGCCGTTGACCTCGGTTCGTATCTCGAGATCCGACGGGTCGACGTCGGTGACGATCCACGGCCCCACCGGGCAGAAGGTGTCGTGCCCTTTGGCGCGGGTCCATTGGCCATCGGACTTCTGTTGGTCACGCGCGGACACGTCGTTCCCGATGGTGTAACCGAGAATGCTGTCCGCGGCCTGAGCGGCGGAGACGTCCTTGCAGGGCCGCCCGATGACGGCAGCCAGCTCCCCCTCGAAATGCACCGGTAATGCGTTGGCGGGCAAGCGAATCGGCACGTTCGGGCCGATGATGGCCGTGTTGGGCTTGAGAAAGATGATCGGATCCGGCGCCGCCGGCCCGGTGAGTTCGGCCATTTCCGCGATGTGATCGGTGTAATTCTTGCCGATGCAGACCACCTTGCTGGCCAGTATCGGGGCCAGCAGCCGCACATCGGGCAGCGGCCATGACCGGCCGGTGAAGTTCGGCGTGCCGAAGGGATGCTCGGCGATCTCGCGGGCGACCATCGCGGCGGGATCGGCGAGGTCGCCCTCGATGCTGACGAAGGCGACACCGTCCGGGCTGGCGATTCGACCAAGGCGCATTTCGTTGAGCCTACTGATGGCCGGTCGGGTCATCGCATCGGCAGCGGCCCCACGAACATCACCAGCGGTTTCCGGCGAATATGCGAGCATGAAGGATGCATACGGGGCCGGCCACCACGCGTGAGCTGGGCGCGGGCGCCCGCTGGTCCATCATGGTCGTGTCGCTGGTCGCCACCGCGAGTTCCTTCCTCTTCATCAACGGCATCGCGTTCTTGATCCCCTCGCTCCAAGCGGCGCGCGGAATCCCGCTCGGGGAAGCCGGTCTGCTGTCGTCGATGCCGAGCTGGGGCATGGTGGTCACGCTGGTGCCGTGGGGGTACGTGCTGGACCGCGTGGGCGAGCGGGAGGTCATGGCAGCGGGTTTGGCGCTCACCGCGGCGGCGGCCTACGCCGCGGCGTCGACGCATTCGATGGTGCTGATGGCCGTCTACTTGTTTCTCGGGGGCATGGCGGCGGCCAGCTGCAACACCGCCGGCGGGCGGTTGGTCTCGGCGTGGTTCCCGCCGCAGCAACGCGGTTTGGCCATGGGATTCCGCCAAACCGCGCAGCCCCTCGGAATAGCCCTGGGAGCGCTGGTGATTCCCGAGCTGGGCGAGCACGGGCCGGCTGCGGGGCTGAAGTTCACGGCCTTGGCGTGCGCGTTGGGAGCGGCGGCGAGCGCGGTCGGCATCATCGACCCGCCCCGCAAGCCCAGGGAGAAGGCCAGCGATTCCGAACTCGCCAACCCCTACCGAGGGTCGTTGGCGCTGTGGCGAATTCACACGGTAGCCGGGCTGTTGATGGTTCCGCAGACGGTGACCGTCACCTTCATGCTGGTGTGGCTGATCAAGAACCTGCACTGGTCGGTGGCGGCCGCAGGCAGTCTCGTCACCCTTTCCCAGCTGCTGGGCGCGCTCGGCCGCGTCCTGGTGGGCCGTTGGTCCGACCGTATCGGCTCTCGAATGCGGCCGGTCCGCCTCATCGCGGCGGCCGCCGCCGTCACCCTCTTCCTCCTGGCCTGGGCCGACGTTCTGAGTTCGAGTTTTCAGGCGCCCCTGATGGTCGCGATCTCGGTGATCGCCGTGCTGGACAACGGTTTGGAGGCCACGGCCATCACCGAATACGCCGGGCCGTTCTGGAGCGGGCGCGCCCTGGGCATTCAGAACACCACCCAGCGGGTGTTCGCGGCCGCCGCGCCGCCGTTGTTCGGGGCGTTGATCACCGCCGCGAAATACCCGAACGCATGGATATTGTGCGGACTCTTCCCGGCGGTCGCGGTGCCGCTGGTGCCGGCGCGGTTGCTCCCGCCCGGGCTGGAAACTACAGCCCGGCGGCAATCCGTTCGCCGACTTCGCTGGTGGCGAGCCGCCCGTTCCCACGTGTTGCCAGATAGGCCTCAACGGCCCGATCCACCCGCCTAGCGGCGTCGTCCTCCCCGAGATGGGCGAGCAGCAACGACACCGACATGATGGCCGCGGTCGGATCGGCTATACCCCGACCGGCGATGTCGGGCGCGCTGCCGTGCACCGGCTCGAACATCGACGGGTTGGTCCGGGTGGCATCGATATTTCCGCTGGCGGCCAACCCAATTCCGCCGCACACCGCCGCCGCCAAGTCGGTGATGATGTCACCGAACAGATTGTCGGTGACGATCACGTCGAAGCGTCCCGGGTCGGTGACCATGAAGATGGTGGCGGCGTCGATGTGTTGGTAGGCGACCTCGACGTCCGGGTAGTCCGCCCCGACCTCGGCCACGATCCGCGACCACAGCTTCCCGGCGAAGGTCAGCACGTTGGTCTTGTGCACCAGCGTCAGGTGGTTGCGACGGCGCCGGGCGCGCTCGAAGGCGTCGGCCACCACGCGGCGCACACCGAAGGCGGTGTTCAGGCTCACCTCGGTGGCCACCTCGTGCGGCGTCCCGATGCGGATCGCGCCGCCGGTACCGGTGTAGGGGCCTTCGGTGCCCTCGCGGACCACGACGAAGTCGATGTGCGGGTCTCCGGCCAACGGGCTGCTCACACCGGGATAGAGCCTGCCCGGCCGCAGGTTGACGTGATGGTCCAGCTCAAAACGCAGGCGCAGCAACAGACCCCGCTCCAGCACGCCGCTGGGCACCGACGGATCGCCGATCGCGCCGAGCAGGATGGCGTCGTGCTGGCGCAGCTCGGCGAGCACCGATTCCGGCAGCAGCTCACCGCTGGCGTGAAAACGCCGCGCCCCCAAGTCGTAATCCGTCTTCTCCACGCCGGGCAGCACCGCGTCAAGGACCTTGAGCGCCTCGGCCGTCACTTCCGGCCCGATACCGTCGCCGCCGATAACAGCGAGTTTCACGACAGATCGACCACCTCAAGCTTGTTGGCGCCCACCGCGGCGCCGATCGTCGAGCGCACCTCGCCCGGCACGTCCTGGTCCAGCCGCAGCAGAATGGTCGCCCCGGGACCCTCGGCGTCCTCGGAGAGTTGAGCGGCCTGGATGTTCACGCCCGCCGAGCCGAGCAGGGTGCCGATCTTGCCCAGCGCGCCGGGCGCATCGACGTAGTTGATCACCAGGTTGGTGCCCCGGGCGCGCAGATCGAAGTTGCGGCCGTTGATCTGCACGATCTTTTCCACCAACTGCGGCCCGGACAGCGTGCCGGCCACGTTGACGGCCGAGCCGTCGGAGGTGACGGCGCGCACGTCGACGACGCTGCGGTGGTTCGGGCTCTCCGAGGCCGTGGTGAGCTCGGCGGTGACGCCGCGTTCTTCGGCCAGCGCCGGCGCGTTGACGAAAGTGACCGGGCCCTCGACCACCGCCGAGAACAGCCCCCGCAGGGCCGAAAGCTTCAGCACCTCAACGTCTTCGGACGCCAGCTCGCCGCGCACCTGCACCGACACCGAGACCGGCGGCCCGTCGGCCAGCGAGGCGGCCAGCACGCCGAGCTTGCGCACCAGGTCCAGCCAGGGCGCCACCTCTTCGTTGACCACGCCACCGCCGACGTTGACCGCGTCGGGAACGAATTCGCCGGCCAGAGCGAGTTTCACGCTTTCCGCGACGTCGGTGCCGGCCCGGTCCTGCGCCTCGGAGGTGGATGCGCCCAGATGCGGTGTGACCACCACCTGCGGCAGCTCGAACAGCGGGCTGTCGGTGCACGGCTCCTTCGCGAAGACGTCGATACCGGCCGCGCGGACGTGTCCGCTGCTGACCGCTTCGGCCAACGCGGCCTCGTCGATCAGCCCGCCACGGGCGGCGTTGACGATGATGACGCCCGGTTTGGCCTTGGCCAGCGCCTCCTTGCCGATCAGGCCCGCCGTCTCGGGCGTCTTCGGCAGGTGCACCGAGATGAAATCGGCGCGGGCGAGGAGGTCGTCGAGCGGCAGCAGTTCGATGCCCAACTGCGCGGCCCGGGCCGGCGAAACATAGGGGTCGTAGGCGATGAGGTGGGTGCCGAAGGCCGTCAGCCGCTGGGCAACCAACTGCCCGATGCGGCCCAGCCCCACGACGCCGACCGTCTTGCCGAAGACCTCGGTGCCGTTGAACGACGACCGCTTCCAGGTGTGCTCGCGCAGCGAGGCGTCGGCAGCCGGGATCTGCCGGGCGGCGGCCAGGAGCAGCGCCAACGCGTGCTCGGCGGCGCTGTGGATGTTGGAGGTGGGGGCGTTGACCACCAGGACGCCCCGTTCGGTTGCCGCGTCCACGTCGACGTTGTCCAGCCCGACACCGGCGCGCGCGACGATCTTCAGCTTGGGGGCGGCCGCCAGCACCTCGGCGTCGACGGTGGTGGCCGAGCGGACCAGCAGCGCGTCGGCTTCCGGCACCGCGGCCAGCAGCTTCTCCCGGTCCGGCCCGTCTACCCAGCGCACCTCGACCTGGTCTCCCAGGGCGGCGACGGTCGATTGGGCGAGTTTGTCGGCGATCAATACAACAGGCAGAGTCACCCGGCCAGCCTATCGGCTGGCTTTGACGGGCAGCGACGGGCATCGGCGGGCTCGCCACTGCCCTAACCTGCGCCGACGCGCGCTTGGGGCGGGGCCCGCCGCGGCCCTACGATGCGCTCGTGACCAAACTCGCGATCATCTACTATTCGGCCACCGGGCATGGCACGGCGATGGCGCGACGCGTCGCGACCGCGGCCGAGGCGGCGGGCGCGGAAGTCCGCCTGCGGCACGTCGCCGAAACCCGTGACCCGGAATCGTTCGCCCAGAACCCCGCGTGGACCGCGAATTACGAAGCGACCAAGGACCTTCCGGCGGCCACGGGCGAGGACATCGTCTGGGCCGACGCGGTGATCTTCGGTTCACCGACTCGCTTCGGCTCTCCCGCCGCACAGTTGCGCGCCTTCCTCGACTCGCTGGGCGGGCTGTGGGCCGAAGGCAAGCTCGCGGACAAGGTCTACGCGGCGTTCACGTCGTCCAACACCCTGCATGGTGGCCAGGAGACCACGCTGCTGTCGCTCTACATCACGCTGATGCATTTCGGTGGCATCATCGTGCCGGCGGGATACACCGATCCGGTCAAGTTCGTCGATGGCAACCCGTACGGCGTGAGCCTGGTGTCCACCCACGACAACATCCACGAATTCGACGAGGCGACCCAGAACGCGCTCGACCACCTCGCCCGCCGGGTGGTGGCGACCGCCGGTCGGCTGGCAGAGTCCTAGCCGCCGAACGTGCACTCACGGCGGAAAAATCGACGAAAGTTCGCCCTCAGTGCACGTTCGGCGCCACGCCCTACGCCGTCTCGGTGATCGGCCGGTCGACCCAGCTCATCAGGTCACGCAGCTTCTTGCCGGTCACCTCGATGGGGTGCTCGGCGTTCTCCTTGCGCAGCTGCTCCAGTTGCTTGTTGCCGCCTTCGACGTTGGCAACCAGCTTCTTGACGAATTCGCCGTTCTGAATGTCGCGCAGGATCTCTCGCATTCGCTCCTTGGTGCCGGCGTCGATGACGCGCGGTCCGGACAGATACCCGCCGAACTCCGCGGTGTCGGACACCGAGTAGTTCATCCGGGCGATGCCACCCTCGTACATCAGGTCGACGATCAGCTTGAGTTCGTGCAGCACCTCGAAGTAGGCCATCTCCGGCGGGTAGCCGGCCTCCACCATCACGTCGAAACCGGCCTTCACCAATTCCTCGGTGCCACCGCACAACACGGCCTGCTCACCGAACAGATCGGTCTCGGTCTCGTCCTTGAAGGTGGTCTTGATGACGCCGGCCCGGGTGCCGCCGATGGCCTTGGCGTAGGACAGGGCCAGCGCCTCACCCTTGCCGGTCGGGTCCTGGTCCACCGCGATCAGGCAGGGCACGCCCTTGCCGTCGACGAACTGGCGGCGCACCAGGTGGCCGGGCCCCTTCGGGGCGACCATCGCGACGGTGACGTCGGCCGGCGGCTTGATCAGTCCGAAATGGATGTTGAGCCCGTGCCCGAAAAACAGTGCGTCTCCGGGCTTGAGGTTGGGCTCGATATCGCTGGCGAAGATGTCCGCCTGCGCGGTGTCGGGCGCCAGCAGCATGATGACGTCGGCCCACTTGGCCACCTCGGCGGGGGTGTCGACCGCGAGGCCCTGCTCTTCGACCTTGGCCCGCGACTTCGAACCCTCCTTCAGGCCGACCCGCACCTGCACGCCGGAGTCGCGCAGGCTGAGCGAGTGCGCGTGCCCCTGGCTGCCGTATCCGATGACGCCGACCTTGCGGCCCTGGATGATCGACAGGTCTGCATCGTCGTCGTAGAACATTTCTAGTGCCACTGCTGAATATCTCCTTGTGTGTTACTTGGCCGTGGTGATGCCGCGCGGACCGCGGGACAACGACACCACTCCCGATTGAACGATTTCGCGGATCCCGAACGGCTCCAGCACCCGCAGCAACGCCTCGATCTTGCCGCGGTCACCGGTCGCCTCGATCGTCAGCGCCTCGGGCGAAACGTCAATCACCTTGGCGCGGAATAGGTTCACCGCTTCAATCACCTGGCTGCGGCTACCGGCGTCGGCGCGCACCTTGATCAGCGCCAGCTCGCGCGATACCGCGGCCCCCTCGTCGAGCTCCACGATCTTGATGACGTTGATCAGCTTGTTGAGCTGCTTGGTGATCTGCTCGAGCGGGGTTTCCTCGGCGCTGACCACAATCGTCATGCGCGACATGTCTTTCTGCTCGGTGGCGCCGACGGCCAGCGACTCGATGTTGAAACCGCGCCGGGAGAACAGCGCCGCCACGCGCGCGAGCACACCGGGTTTGTCCTCAACCAGAACCGAGAGGGTGTGCGTGTGCATCAGGCGTGCCCTTCGCTCTCGTCGTCGAACAGCGGGCGAATGCCGCGGGCGGCCTGGATCTCGTCGTTGCTGGTGCCCGCGGCCACCATCGGCCACACCTGCGCATCCGCGCCGACGATGAAGTCGATCACCACCGGACGGTCGGTGATCGCGCGCGCCTGATTGATCACGTCCTCAACGTCTTCCTCACGCTCGCAACGCAATCCGACGCAACCCAGCGCCTCCGCCAGCTTCACGAAGTCGGGGATGCGATGCGAATGCGTGGCGAGGTCCGTCTGCGAGTACCGCTCCTCGTAGAACAGCGTCTGCCACTGGCGCACCATGCCCAGGTTGCCGTTGTTGATCAGCGCCACCTTGATCGGCACGCCTTCGATCGCACAGGTGGCCAGCTCCTGGTTGGTCATCTGGAAGCAACCGTCACCGTCGATGGCCCACACCTCCGCCTCCGGGCGGGCCATCTTGGCCCCCATGGCCGCCGGGATGGCGAATCCCATGGTGCCCAGCCCGCCGGAGTTGATCCAGGTGCGCGGGTTCTCATACGAAATGAACTGCGCCGCCCACATCTGGTGCTGGCCCACCCCGGCCACGTACACCGCGTCCGGGCCGGCGATCTGACCCAGCTTCTCGATGACGTATTCCGGGCCCAGGCTGCCGTCGCTCTGCGGGCCGTA
>NZ_LZJG01000128.1:0-16189 GCF_001667785.1 Mycobacterium sp. E3247
ATCGAGAACATGGAGATCGGCCACAACGTCATGCACGGCCAGTGGGACTGGATGAACGACCCCGAGATCCACTCCTCAACGTGGGAGTGGGACATGAGCGGGTCGTCCAAGCACTGGCGATTCACTCACAACTACGTGCACCACAAGTACACGAACATCCTCGGGATGGACGACGACGTCGGCTACGGCCTGCTGCGCGTCACCCGGGACCAGCGCTGGAAGCGCTTCAACCTGTTCAACCTGGTCTACAACACCATGCTCATGCTCCTGTTCGAGTGGGGCGTCGGCCTGCAGCACGTGGAGCTCGGCAAGATCGCCAAGAGGCGGATGGACCAGGACGACGCCCGGCAGCGGGTCGACGAGTTCCTGGCCAAGGCGGGCCGGCAGGTGCTCAAGGACTACGTCGCGTTCCCGGCGCTGACCGCGCTGTCACCCGGGGCCACGTACACCTCGACGCTGAAGGCCAACGCGGTGGCCAACGTGATCCGCAACGTGTGGGCCAACGCCGTCATCTTCTGCGGCCATTTCCCCGACGGCGCGGAGAAATTCACCAAGACCGACATGGTCGGCGAGACCAGGGGTCAGTGGTACCTGCGCCAGATGCTGGGCAGCGCCAACTTCGAGGCCGGGCCGGTGCTGCGGTTCATGAGCGGCAACCTGTCCCACCAGATCGAGCACCACCTGTTCCCGGATCTGCCCAGCAACCGGTACGAGGAGATAGCGGTGCGGGTGCGCGAGGTGTGCGACAAGTACGACCTGCCCTACACCACGGGCTCCTTCCTGGTGCAGTACGCCAAGACGTGGCGCACGCTGGCCAAGCTGTCGCTGCCGAACTCCTACCTGCGTGACAGCGCCGACGACGCGCCGGAGACCCGCAGCGAGCGCATGTTCGCCGAGCTGGAGCCCGGCTTCGCGGGCACCGACCCGGAGACCGGCCGGCGCCGCGGGCTGAAGACCGCCATCGAGACCGTGCGTGGGTGGCGGCGCGCCAAGCGCGCGCAGCGGGATGCGCGGCGGGCCAACGGCGGTGCCGACGGCCTGGCGGCCTAACCCTTTTCGCCGAACGTGTACTGAGGGCGAGATTTCGGGCCGATTCTCGCAGTGAGTGCACGTTCGGCGCACCGCCGTTCGCCATACTGGGATACGTGCAGGTCTTCGTCGGGTCCCAGGTTTCCCACTGGGACTTCCCGCGGAGCACGACCAGCGTCGCGTTGATGGCCGAGTTCGGTTCCCGCAACGGGCTTGCCGTAGCGGACGTCCTCGAAGGGACCGGCCTGTCGGAGGCCGACCTGCGCGACCACGAGCGGATGATCGTCGGGCGCCAAGAGCTGACGGTCGCGACGAACCTGGTGAACCTGCTGGGTGACGCTGCCGACCTGGGGGTGCGGGTGGGCGACAGCTATCACGTCGGGTCGCTGGGCATCTTCGGCTTCGCCTGCCTCACCAGTTCGACGCTGGGTGATGCCGTCCGGTTCGCGGCCCGGTTTTACGAGCTCAGCTACGGCTTCGGCCTACCGACGGTCACGGTGGACGGGCCGGTGGCCGCGATGCGGCTCGACCTGCCCGGCCTGACCGGTCCGGTCGCGGAGTTCCTGGTGCGGCGCGACCTGGTCGCGATCGCCCGGGTCATGGCGGAAATGCTGGGCCGCCCCGTCCCGTTCACCTCGATCGAGTTCGCGGGCCCCGCGCCGTCGTCGGGTGATGCGTTGGCGTGCAAGGCATTCGGCGTGGCGCCGAGTTACGATGCGCCGGCCAATGTGGCACGTTGGCCGGCCGCGCTGCTGGACGAGCCGCTCCCGCGCGCCAGCGCGAGCAGCGTCGCCGTGTGCGAGCAGCAGTGCCGCGCCCTGCTGGAGCGCCGCAGGCAGCGGACCGGCGTCGCCCGGCGGGTGCGTGAGCGACTGGCGTCGATCGACGGCGAACCCCACACCATCGGGGCCGTCGCGCGGCAGTTGGCGATGAGCGAGCGGACGCTGCGCCGGCGGCTGGCCGAGGAGAACACCACGTTCCGGGATCTGGCCGATGAGGTGCACCGGGTCCTCGCCGAGGAACTGCTGGCGACGGGCGCGTTGTCGGTGGAGGACGTCGCGCTGCGGCTGGGCTACGCCGAGGCGACGAGTTTCATCGCCGCGTTCAAACGGTGGACGGGCACAACCCCGGCGCGTTATCAGCGTTCGGTCGCGCCGCGGGCCCGCCTGGCCGCCGGCTGAATCGTGGCCGGAATCATGGATTTGCCGACCGCAATCGGCTGCCGGCGACCTGCCGCCCACCCCTAACCTGTGCTTCATGACTTCGACCATCCGCAAGCCTCGCGTGCTGGTGATCGGCGCCGGCTTCGGTGGCCTCGCCGCCGCCTACGAGCTCTCCCGCGACGGCCTGGCCGATGTGACGGTGCTGGAGAAGGCCGACGACATCGGCGGCGTCTGGCGGGAGAACACCTACCCCGGCGCGGCCTGCGACGTGCCGTCGAACCTGTACTCCTACTCCTTTGCCCGCAAGACCGACTGGGGACGCCGGTACGCCGAGCAGCCCGACATCCTCGGCTACATCCACGCCGCCGCCGACCGGTTCGGCCTGCGCGACCTGGTGCGCACCGGGATCGAGGTCACCGCGGCCCGCTACGACGACGGCACCGCCACGTGGCGGGTGGAGACCGCGTCCGGTGAAGTGTTCGAGGCCGACGTGCTGGTGCCCGCCGTCGGCCAGCTGTCGCGGCCGGCGTTGCCGAACATTCCGGGGCTGGACACCTTCGCGGGCCCCTCGTTCCATTCGGCGCAATGGCGCCACGACGTCGACCTGGCCGGCAAGCGCGTCGCCGTGCTCGGCACCGGTGCGTCCGCGATCCAGTTCGTCCCGCGTATCCGCGAAACCGCCGCGCGTGTCACCGTCTTCCAGCGCTCCGCGCCGTACATCATCCCCAAGCCCGACCGCGCCTACACCGACGCCCACCACGCCGCGTTCCGGAACGTGCCCGGGTTCGCCGCCGCCATGCGCGGGCTGATCTGGGAGATCTCGGAGTTCTTCGGCCTCGCGCTGACCAAGGTCGCCCCGCTCGCCTGGTTGATCGGCGTGGTCGCATCGGCGAACCTCAAGCACCACGTCAAGGATCCGGTGCTGCGGGCCAAGCTCACGCCCGACTACCCGGTCGGCTGCAAGCGCCTCCTGTTCAGCAACGACTGGTATCCGGCGCTGGCCAGCCCCAACGTCGACGTCGAGACCGAGGCGATCACCGAGGTGACGCCCACCGGGGTGCGGACCGCCGACGGCCGGCTGCATGAGGTGGACGTCGTCATCTACAGCACCGGGTTCAAGGCCACCGAATTCCTGGCCCCGATGACGATCACCGGCCGCGACGGGCGGGACCTGCACGCCGAGTGGTCCGACGGGGCCCGCGCCCATCTGGGCATGGCCGTGCCGGGCTTCCCGAACATGTTCCTGATCTACGGGCCGAACACCAACCTCGGCAGCAGCTCGATCATCCTGATGATGGAGCAGCAGGCCCGCTACATCCGCCAGCTCACCGAGGAGCTTGCCCGCGGAGGTGTGGCCCGCGCGTTCGAGGTCCGGCGCGCCGTGGAGCAGGCCTACGACGCCGAGGTCCAGTCCCGCCTGGACGCCGGCGTGTGGACCACCTGCGACTCCTGGTACCGCACCGCCTCCGGCCGCGTCACCACCAACTGGCCCGGCCTGGTGCACGAATACCAGCGCCGCACCCGCACCGCAGTGCTCGCGGACTACGAGGTGGTCCTGCCCGAGCGCGCGGCCAAGAAGGTCGGCGCCTAACGCCGCGGCCGGGGACTACGCTCGGAAACATGCTCGCAGCGTTTGGATTCGAAACCATGGGTGTGGTCGTCGGGGACATGTTCTTCGTCGACCCGCGCCCGCTCGAAGGCCAGGAGACCCCGGAGCGGGGAGTCAGATTGGAACTGCGCCTCGTCGACCGGGACGAGCCGCAGGGATCGATCTATGCCGGCGTCCCGATCGGCTTCAACCGGCCGGTGTGGCGGGTGGACCTGTTCGGCTCCACCGAGAGCCCGCCCGGGACGCTGGACCGGGCCCATCACCACCCCCGGTTCGACGGGTGGGAGCCCGGCCGCCGGCATTTCGTCCCCGAGCTGTCGGCCGACCCGGTGGGCTGGCTGGCCGGGCAGCTGGCCGACCCGGCCGCCGTGTTGGCCCGGGCGGGCGTCGACCCCGACCAGGTCAGCGAGGCCGACAAGGCCGGGCTCGCCGCCGCGGCCCCGGAGATCGTCGCCGCGGTCAAGCGGATGCTCGACGGCGTGCGCGACGGGGAGTTGGCCCCGTCGCCGGCCGAGCCGGGCGCCGCCGCCCGCACCGGCTGGCTTTAGTTCACGAGCTGCTCTAGCGCCGACTTGCTCTCGGCGTTCGCGGCGCGGCAGATCATCAACCGCTGGTCCGTATCTTCAAGCGGCATGAGCACTTCGAAGTGCACTGCGATCACGCCGACTTCGGGGTGCCGCATCACCTTTTCTCCGCGGCCGTTCACCTTCACGTCTCGCTCGGCCCACAAGCGGGCGAATTCGTCGTCACCGGAGATGAATTCGGCGATGAGATCGGTCAGCGTCCGATCGTCCGGGTGGGCGGCCCACGCGGCGCGGAGGTGGGCGACCCCCTCCCGCACGACGCGTCGACGGTCGACATATAGCTCGCGTATTTCCGGATGCATCAGGCATAGCCACATCGAATTGCGCTGCGGCGGCGGTAGGGCATCGAAATCCGTGATCAGCTTCGCCATTTCGCCGTTCCAGGTCAGGATGTCGAAGCGGTGGTTCATCAGCATGGCCGGCATTGGCGACAGGTCGCTGACCAGCTCTGCCAGTGGCGGCGCCGCAGCGGTCGCCGGGCTGTCGGCCTTGCGTGGGCGCTGCTGGGTCAGGTCGAAAAGGTAGGCGCGTTCGTCTGGAGCTAGGCGCAGCGCCCGGGCCAGCGCCTCTACGACATCCGCTGAGGGCCGCAGCCCGCGGGCCTGTTCCAGCCGCACGATGTAGTCGACACTGACCCCGGCCAGTTCGGCGACCTCTTCGCGCCGCAATCCCGACGTGCGCCGCGATTGCCGGCGCGACGGCAGGTCGAAATCATGCGGGTCCAGGC
The DNA here is from genome assembly GCF_001667785.1 of Mycobacterium sp. E3247. Taxonomy (NCBI): domain Bacteria; kingdom Bacillati; phylum Actinomycetota; class Actinomycetes; order Mycobacteriales; family Mycobacteriaceae; genus Mycobacterium; species Mycobacterium sp. E3247. The sequence goes on from NZ_LZJG01000128.1 coordinate 5,113, forward strand.
GTTCGCGTCGACTCCGCAGGAACGCGGCCAGCTCCTGTGTCCTATCCACCGTCTGGGTCATCACATGGGCGTGCAACAGCCAAGGTGGGACTGGTGTTCCCAGGAAGTTCTCTCCCTTACCCATCGTGCGCCCCGGCCGCAGGCTTGTTGTCGACGACGCAAACAAGCGCAGGAGGACGTGAATGACGCTCAACCTTGACACCTATCGGCTGCTGGGCCGCTCCGGGCTGCGGATCTCACCGCTGGCGCTGGGGACGGCGACCTTCGGCACCGAATGGGGTTGGGGCGCCGACCGAGAAGAGGCACGCAAGCTCTTCGACCTGTACGTCGGGCGCGGCGGCAACTTCATCGACACCGCCAACACCTATACCGACGGCAGCTCCGAACGTCTGCTGGGTGAGTTCACCCGCGAGAACCGCGAAAGCTTGGTGCTGGCAACGAAATACACCACGCTCCGCCGCCCCGCCGACGCGAATTCCGGGGGCGCTCACCGCAAAAGCATGTTCGCATCGGTGGAAACCAGCCTGCGGCAGCTGAATACGGACTACATCGATCTGCTTTACCTGCACGTGTGGGACTTCAGGACGCCGGTCGAGGAGATCCTGCGCGGCCTGGACGATCTGGTCCGGCAGGGCAAGGTCTTGTATGTGGCGATCTCCAACGCCCCGGCCTGGCAGGTATCCCGCATGCAGGCGATCGCCGACCTGCGTGGCTGGTCACCGCTGGTCGCGCTGCAGATCGAATACAACCTGATCGAGCGCACCGGGGAGCGGGACCTGATCCCGATGGCACGCGAGATGGGTTTGGGTGTGATCCCGTATTCGCCGCTGGCCGGCGGCGTGCTCAGCGGCAAGTACAACCACGGCGACCTGACCGGGCCGAACGGCGCTTCTGGCGACGGCACCCGCAAAAGCTTCAACTTCGCCCTGGGCGCACTCACCGAGCGCAACCTTGCCATTGCCGATGTCGTGAAGGAGGTCGCGACCGAGCTCGACCGCACACCGGCCCAGGTCGGACTCGCCTGGACCCTGCAGAACCCGGGCGTGACGGCACCGATCGTCGGTGCCCGCACCGCCGCTCAGCTCGATGACAATCTGGGCGCCCTCGAAGTCGACTTCACGACCGACCAGCTTGGCCGCCTCGACCAGGCCAGCGGGATCGAACTCGGGTTCCCGCACGACGTACTCGCCAGCGATCACATCCGTACCGTGACAGCTGGCGACCTGAAGATTGAAACGCGCCGCTGATGCCGGAGCCGCCGCCCCGCTGAGCAACTTGGGGCTGGGCTGGGAAATATAACCGGACTGAAGTCCGGTTATATTGGTATGCGGCCCCGTGGCCCATGGGCGCCCGCCCCGAAACCCTGCAGCTGAGGAGGTGCGGTCCGTGATGTCGCCGGTACCGTCGGCGGAAGCACCACAAGCATTCCCCGACAACGACTTTCAGGTGTCGCGGGTGATCGCCGTCGAGGAACACGCCTGGACCGCCGAGCTTCGGGAGGCCCTGGTCGAATTCGGCGGGGATGACACCGTCACCTGGCTCAGTAGTCCCGACATCGTCAGTCATCGGCTGCTCGACCTCGGCGACGAACGGCTGGACCGCATGGACGCCGCGGGCGTTGATGTCCAGGTGCTGTCAATCACCACTCCCGGCACGCAACCGCTGCCCGCGGAGTTGGCCGTGTCCCTGGCCCGCGACGCCAACGACGTGCTCGCCGACGCGGTCCGGCGCCGGCCAGACCGCTTCGCGGCGTTCGCCACCCTGCCCACCCCGGATCCCGATGCCGCCGCCGACGAACTGCGCCGCTGCATCCTCGAACTGGGCTTCGTGGGTGCGATGGTGTTTCCCCGCACCGGGCCAACCCTGCTCGACCACAGCAGTTTCCGGCCGATCTTCGAGGCCGCCGCCGAGCTCGGGGTACCGATCTACATCCATCCCGGGATACCGCCCGCCGCCGTACGCGAAGCCTGTTACGGCGGCTTCGGCTTCGGGACAAACCTCATGCTCTCCACCGGCGGGTGGGGCTGGCACGCCGAGGCCGGGCTTGCCGCGTTGCGGCTCATCCTCGCGGGAACCTTCGACCGCCACCCCGACCTGCAGATCATCCTCGGCCACTGGGGCGAGATGATCGTCTCCTTCGCCGATCGCGCCGATGCGCTCAGCAATACCGGCAACGGCCTGGACCGACACGTCCTCGACTACATCACCGACAATGTGTACGTCACGGCCGGTGGCGTGTTCAGCCACCGCATGCTGCGACAAACCCTCGACGTGTTGGGGCCGGATCGCCTCATGTTCGCCCAGGATGACCCGTACAGCAGCGCGCTCGGACAACGACGTCCGGACCTCCTCGGGGCGGCCGCCGGCTACCGCGACGCTCGCGCCTTCATCGACTCCGCACCGCTGAGCGCCGAGGATAAGTCCAAACTGGCCCACCGCAACGCCGAGCGCCTACTGCTGGGCCGCGGGGAACCGCCGAAATCCTGAATGCTCACAACGCAGGGACAGGTCGGGCGGCGTTGGCGGGTCACCAACCGCCGGTCACCTTTTCGGCCAGCGCCGCCAGTTTGGCGTCGAGTTCTTGTGCGGCGCCGAGCAATTCAGGATTCGGTTCGGCGACCATCAGCGACGACGGCTTGACGTAGGTCAGGCTGCTGCCGGCCGGCCCGTCGGTGATCAGCAGCTCGACCGGGGCGAACAGGCCGGCGGTCAGGTCGTGGCGCAGCATCGTGATCGCGATCAGCGGGTTGCCGAGGATGACGCGGACCACCCTGCGATCGATGCCGGCCTTGGTGATCCACGCGCCGTGGTCGAAGACGCCGAACAGCATGAATCCGCTTGGGCCCGCGTGGGGTTCGATGCGCTCCCGATAGGAGTCCCAGTCGCCGGTGCTCGTCGCGATGTCGTTGACGGGCACCGGCCGCTCGCCGATGTCGGCCAGCAGCGCGGCGAGCAGCTCGTCGTAGCCCTTGGTGCTGTCGTAGCGCACCCGCACGCCCTCGAAAACAGTCTCGGTCATAATTTCCCCGTCCTTCGATCCTCACCAATCTTGAGGATCGGGCTCCGGTTCTCCGGTTGCACCCGGTCCCACAGGCCGCCTTTCCCCAGCGCCCTTCCGAGTTGGTCTTCTCTGCGGAACCATTCCTCGGCACTCCGGATCCGGTTCGGGTGGATTTGATCGAGTAGGTCGTAATCGCGTTTGACGACTCCGTATTTCCACAGATTCCAAAATCCCGTGAAGTTGTCCCGGACGGTCATGGTGCTCTTGTCGCTGGGGTCCGCGTTGTACCCGGCAGGCGCATCCGCCCTCCTGCTGAGGGGGCCGTTCTGCCAATACTCGTCTAGATCGGTGTCGATGTACCGCGCCGGGTGTCCGGTGACCTTCTCGAACGCCGCAGCAAGGTCCGCATAGGTGATGTGGTCCACAGCGACTTCGAGATCGAGGCCCTTCGCGCGCTCGGGATGGTCGAAAAGCCAACGGACATAATATCCGCAATCTTCGAGAGCCACATGGGGCACCGCGCCCTCGCCAAGCGGGACCCGCCACGTCAAGACACCGTCCTCGACGGTAGGCGTCATCGGCGTCCCGGGCGAGATCACCATCTCGATGTAGGGACCCGTCGTGAAGACCGCCGCCCCCATCCGGTCACCATTCACCCGATTCTGGAAGAGGATCCATTCGCCCACCCGGCCCTTGCCGTCATAGTGGCCGGTACGGAAGCGGGAGTCGTATCCCGACTTCTTGAGCCCGTAGTCGAGGTTGCCATAGACGAAGAATTTCACTCCCTCTTCGATGGCTATCTCGTAACTGCGGATCGCCCAATACATCTCGGTCTTCTCACCGGTGTTGAATCCGTCGATGTTGACGAATGCCGCATCACAACCGCGGAAACCCTGCCGCAGATTCGCTTCGTCGGCGAATGAGCCTTCCAATACGGACACGTTGTCGAGCCCGAGCAGCTCCTTCGCTCGGCGGGAGTCGGGGTCGCGGCTGAGGAATCGAACGGAGTACCTCTTGTCGGCGACCAGGGCACGGATGATGGGCATGCCCTGAGCGCCGGTGCCGCCGATGACAAAGACGCTCGAGATGCTGGGCGACGACATCGCCGTCAGCCCAGCCGCTCGATGATCGTCGCGTTGGCCATGCCGCCGCCCTCGCACATCGTCTGCAGCCCGTAGCGGCCGCCGCGCTGCTCGAGCGCGTTGACCAGCGTGGTCATGATGCGCGCGCCGCTGGCACCCAGCGGGTGGCCGATCGCGATGGCGCCGCCGTTGACGTTGGTCTTGGCCAGGTCGGCGCCGGTGTCGTGCGCCCAGGCGAGCACGACGGGCGCGAAGGCCTCGTTCACCTCGAACACGTCGATGTCGTCCAGCGTCAAACCGGCCCGCCGCAGCACCTTTTCGGTGGCCGGGATGACCCCGGTCAGCATGTACAGCGGGTCCGAGCCCACCACGGTGGTGGTGTGGATGCGGGCCAGCGGGCGCAGGCCGAGCTTCTCGGCGACCTCTCTGGTGGTGATCAAGACCGCGGCGCTGCCGTCCGAGAGCGGCGAGGAGTTGCCGGCGGTGATCTCCCACTTGATCTGCGGGAAGCGGGCCGCCATCGCCTCGCTGTAGAACGCGGGCCGCAGCCCGGCCAGCGTCTCGACCGTCGTGCCGGGCCGGATGAATTCGTCGGCGGCAAGGCCGGCGATCGGAATCAGCTCGTTGTCGAACAGGCCGTCCTTGGTGGCGCGCGCGGCCTTGTCGTGGCTGCCCGCGGAGAACTCGTCGAGCTGGGTGCGCGAGAAGCCCCACTTCGCCGCGATCAGTTCGGCGCTGATGCCCTGGGGCACCAGGCCGTCGGGGTAGCGCTGCGTCATGTCGTCACCGAAGGGGTTGCTGCCCGGCAGCACCGAGGTGCCCATGGGGACGCGGCCCATCGACTCCACGCCGGCGGCGACGACCAGGTCGTAGGCGCCGGAAATCACGCCCTGCGCGGCGAAGCTGATGGCCTGCTGGCTGCTGCCGCACTGCCGGTCGATCGTGACCCCGGGGACCGTCTCCGGGAATCCGGCGCCCAGCAGCGCGTTGCGGGCGATGTTGACCGCCTGGTCGCCGACCTGCGCGACCGCGCCGGCGATGACGTCGTCGATTTGGACCGGGTCCACACCGGTGCGCGCCACCACTTCCCGCAGGCTGTGGGCAAGCAGGTCGGCCGGCAGCACGTCGTGCAGGGCGCCGGTGGGTTTGCCCTTGCCGATGGGCGTGCGGACGGCTCCGACGATGACGGCGTCGCGGGTCATGGCTCCTCCTCGAGTCCTGCAGCCTAGGTATAGACCGCTGTACCCAGATAAACATCTAGGTACACTAAACGCAACCCAGATCGGGAGGTGATCTATGACACTGCTGCAGGGGCCGCTGGCCGATCGCGATGCCTGGTCCGCCGTGGGCGAATGCGCGATCGAGAAGACGATGGCGGTGGTGGGCACCAAGTCCGCGATGCTGATCATGCGCGAGGCCTATTACGGCACGACGCGTTTCGACGACTTCGCCCGCCGGGTGGGCATCACCAAGGCCGCCACGTCGGCGCGGCTGTCCGAACTGGTCGAGCTGGGGCTGCTGAAGCGCCAGCCGTATCACGAGCCCGGCCAGCGCCGCCGCGAGGAATACGTGCTCACCCCGGCCGGCACGGACTTCATGCCGGTGGTGTGGGCGATGTTCGAGTGGGGCCGACGCCACCTGCCGGGACGCAACCGCCTGCGGCTCACTCATCTCGGGTGTGGCGCCGAGGCGAGCGTCGAAATCCGTTGCGCGGAAGGCCATAAGGTGCCGCCCGACGAGCTTGGCATGCGGCTGGCTAAGTCTGGTTGAGCGCGGCCAGCAGCCGGCGCGCGGCGGCCACCCGGCGGGCGGCGGGGCCGGACAGCGCGTCGAGCGCGCACTCCGGGTCGGCCGGAGGCCCCATGTGTCCGCAGCCGCGGGGACAGTCCTCGATCGCCTCGGCGAGATCCGAGAAGGCCATCAGCACGTCGTTTGGCGCGATGTGCGCCAGCCCGAACGAGCGGATGCCCGGGGTGTCGATCACCCAACCCGACGTGGCCAGCGGTAGCGCGACCGATTGGGTGGAGGTGTGCCTGCCCCGGCCGATGTCGGTGACCTCGCCGACGGCCCGTTCCGCCTCGGGCACAAGGCGATTCACCAACGTGGACTTGCCCACGCCGGAATGCCCGAGCAGCACGGTGATCTTGCCGGCGAGCAGGTCGGCGACCGCGAGCAGCGGATCGTCGCGGCCCGCGGCGACCACCGTCAGGTCCAGGTCCACGAACTGCCCGGCGAACGGCTCCGGCGGGGCGAGGTCGGTCTTGGTCAGGCACAGGATCGGCGTCAGCCCGCCGGCGTAGGCGGCGATCAGCGCCCGGTCGACCAGCCCGGTGCGCGGCGGCGGGTCGGCCAGCGCGACCACGATCAGCAACTGGTCGGCATTGGCGACCACCACGCGTTCGGTGGGATCGGTGTCATCGGCCGTGCGCCGCAGCACCGTTCGCCGTTCCCCGCGCCGCACGATGCGGGCCAGGGTGTCGGTGCGCCCGGACACATCGCCGACGACGTCGACATCGTCACCGACCACGATCGGGGTCCGGCCCAGTTCCCGGGCCCGCATCGCCGTGACCCGCCGAGCGGGGTCCCCGCCGAGGACGCACCCCCAACGTCCGCGGTCGACGCTGACCACCATCGCGGCCTCGGCGTTGGCGTGCCCGGGACGAGTCTTGGTGCGCGGTCGCGAGCCCCTGCCGGAGCGGACCTTGACGTCGGACTCGTCGTAATCGCCGGGCTTCAAATATCGGACCCCAACATTCGCGCCCACAGCTGCGGAAACTCGGGCAGCGTCTTGGAGGTGGAGCCGATGTCGTCCACCTGGACCCCGGCCACCCGTAGCCCGACGATCGCGCCCGCCATCGCCATCCGGTGGTCGGCGTAGGCCCGCCAGGGGCCGGGCCGCAGCGGCGTCGCGGTGATCACCAGGCCGTCGGGTGTTTCGGTGCAGTCACCGCCCAGGCGGTTGATCTCGGCGCTGAGCGCGGCGAGCCGGTCGGTCTCGTGGCCCCGCAGGTGGCCGATGCCGGTGAGGCGCGACACCGATCCCGGCTTTGCCAGCGCGGCCAGCGCCGCCACCGCCGGGGTCAGTTCGCCGACGGCGCGCAGGTCGACATCGAAACCGGGGTAGCCGTCGTTGTCGGCGCAACCCTGCACCTCGAGAAACGAGTCATCCTGCGAGACAACGGCATTCAGCTTAGCCAGCACGGTCAGGATGTGGTCGGCGGGTTGCACGCTGGCCGCGGGCCAGCCGTTGATGCGCACCGTTCCGCCGGTGACCACGGCCGCCGCCAGGAACGGCACGGCGTTCGTCAGGTCGGGCTCGACCTCCCAGTGCCGGGCCGCCACCGGGCCGGGGCGCACCCGCCAGCGGTTGGGCACGGAATCGTCGACGTCGACCCCGGCCTGCCGCAGCATCTGCACGGTCATCGCGATGTGCGGCGCCGACGGCAGTGTCGCGCCGGTGTGCTGCACGGTCAGGCCCTCGGCGAACGACGGCGCGCACAACAGCAGCCCCGACACGAACTGTGACGACGCCGAGGCGTCGATGGCCACGGTGCCCCCGGCGACCGCTCCGCTGCCGTGCACCCGGAAGGGCAGGCCCGCACCCTCGATCGGCACGCCCAGACCGCGCAGGGCGTCGAGCAGCGGCGCGATGGGCCGCACCCGGGCTTGCTCGTCGCCGTCGAACTCCACCACCGCCTCGGCCAGCGCGGCCAGCGGCGGGACGAAGCGCAGGACCGTGCCGGCCAGGCCGCAGTCCACCCGCGCGCCGGGTCCCGGCGCGATGCGGCCACTGACCGTCAGCTCGGGCCCGCTGCCGTCGACGCGCAGGCCCAGGGCGAGCAGGGCGCCGATCATCAGGTCGGTGTCGCGGCTGCGCAGCGCCCCGCTGATGGTCGGGGTGCCGTTTCCCTGCGCGGCGGCCAGGGCGGCCAGCACCAGCGCGCGGTTGGTCTGCGACTTCGAGCCCGGAACGGTCACGGTCGCGTGCACCGGTTTCGGCGCGCTGGGGGCCGTCCACATACTCACGCGTCCATCATGGCGTGTCACCGACTTCTGCCACCATGGAAGGTATGTGTGGACGGTTCGCGGTCACCACCGATCCGGCGCTGCTGGCCCAGAAGATCAAGGCGATCGACGAGGCCACCGGCGCGTCCGAAAGTGCCGGGGCGCCCAACTACAACGTGGCCCCCACCTCGACCATCGCGACCGTCGTCAGCCGGCACACCGACCCCGACGACGAGCCCACCCGCCGGGTCCGGCTGATGCGCTGGGGCCTGGTGCCTCCGTGGGCGAAGGCCACCGCCGAGGGGGCGCCCGAGACCAAGGGGCCCATGCTGATCAACGCGCGCGCGGACAAGGTCACCACCTCGCCCGCGTTCCGGTCGAGCGCCAAGTCGAAACGGTGCCTGATCCCGATGGACGGCTACTACGAATGGCGCGTCAACGACGCGGTCGCCGGCAAGAAGTCCCGCAAGACGCCGTTCTTCATGTACCGCGAGGACGGCGAGCCACTGTTCATGGCAGGCCTGTGGTCGGTGTGGAAGCCCGCCAAGGACGCGTCGCCGCTGCTGAGTTGCACCATCATCACCACCGACGCGCCCGGCGAGCTGGCCGAGATCCACGACCGGATGCCGCTGGTGGTACCCGAGCGTGAGTGGGATCGCTGGCTGGACCCCGACGCCCCGATCGACGAAAAGCTGCTCAGCCGTCCGCCCGACGTGCGCGGCATTCGCATGCGGGAGATCTCCACGCTGGTCAACAATGTGCGCAACAATGGGCCCGAGCTACTCGAGCCGGCCGGCCCGGAACCCGAGCAGGCCCGCCTTCTTTAGGCTGCTCTAGTTGCTGAGGACCAGCTTCCAGTTGCCGTTGACGTTGCGGTCCGGAATGCACCAGAAGTTGTTCCAGTTGCCCGGTGTCGAGGCCTTCACGCCCGGCCCGGCGTCCTGGCAGGCCTGACGGGTCGGGTAGTTGCCCTCGGTCTGAATCGTGTCGGCGTTGGCGCTGCCCACACCGGCGGTCATCAACCCGGAAAAGGCCAGCACACCGGCGGCGACAATCGTCGCACCGCGGGATCGCTTCGTCGTCATGGCGGGAGCGTAACGCCACGGCGAGAAATCGGCCCGGTTTTCACCATGGCGTTACGCCCGCGGCTACGCCTGGATGCCCGCGGTAATCGCATTCGTCAACCGGATCAGGTCCTGCGGTGACACCCCGACGTCCCAGCCGCGGCGCCCGGCGCTGCAGTACACCCGATCCCAGGCCTGCGCGCCCGCGTCCACGACGGTCGGCAGGGCCTTGCGCTGCCCGAATGGCGACACGGCGCCCAGCACGTAGCCGGTGGCCCGCTCGGCGGCGGCGGGCTCGGCCATGCTCGCCCTGGCCGCCCCGAGCGCCGCGGCGGCCGCCTTCAGCGAAAGGCGGGCCGGCACCGGCAGAATCGCGACCGCCAGGCCGCCGGGGATCGCGATGACGAGGGTCTTGTAGATCTGCTCGGGCGCGATGCCACGCTCCTTTGTCAGCGCGTGCACCGCCTCGTCGCCGAACGAGCGTGCCCGCGGATCGTGATCGAACCTGACAACCTGGTGCGGCACACCGGCTTTCGTCAGCGCCGCCAGCGCCGGCGTGGCGGCGCGGGCCACCGCTGAGCCCCCGCTAGGGACCGGTGTATCCCGGCGGGTTCACGCCGTCGACCCAGAAGTCGACGCCGAGCTCGCCGCCGGGCACGCAGTTGTACACCGACAGGTCGGTGACGCCGGACTCCACCAGCACGTCCTCGCACAGCAAGGTGTTGCCGGTGTACTCGCGGGCGGGCTTGTTGAGGATGAGGTAGGCCGCGTCGGAGTACACCTCCGGCTTGCGGGCGCGTCCCATCGCCTCGTCGCCGCCGAGCAGGTTCTGCACCGCGGCGGTGGCCACCAGCGTCCGGGGCCACAGCGTGTTGGACGCGATGCCCGCCTCGCGCATCTCCTCGGCGATCCCCAGCGCGCACAGGGTCATGCCGAACTTGGCCATCATGTACGCGGTCGGCTTGAGCCACTCCTTGTCGAGCAGCACCGGCGGGGACAGCGTCAGGATGTGCGGGTTCTGCGCGGCCTTCAGGTGCGGGATGCAGGCCTGCGACACCGCGTAGGTGCCGCGCACCTGGATCCCGTTCATCAGGTCGAACCGCTTCATCGGCACCTCGGTGATGGACCCCAGGTTGATCGCCGAGGCGTTGTTGACGCAGATGTCGATGCCGCCGAACTGCTCGACGGTCTTGGCCACCGCGGATTCGACGGATTCCGGATCGCGGACGTCCCCGACGATCGGCAGGGCCTGCCCGCCCGCCTCCTCGAGCTCCTTGGCGGCGGTGTAGACCGTGCCCGGCAGCTTGGGGTGCGGTTCTGCGGTCTTGGCGATCAGGGCGACGTTGGCACCGTCTTGTGCGGCGCGTTTGGCGATCGCCAGGCCGATACCGCGGCTGGCGCCGGAGATGAACATGGTCTTGCCATTCAGGGACATGGCGTCACATTAACGTCCGGCCGCGCGCGCCCGGACCGGGGGACGGGCGGCCCCGGATTCGGTGGGAATGAGCACGTCGGCCGCCGCTGTTGAAGCAAGCGGTCTCTGATGTTATGGGGCGCACCCGGGCAGACACTGTCGGTGCCAGCCTCTAGATTGGGAGGAGCGGTTTGGTGTCAGCGGCGACGAGCCTGTTGGACCGTCCAATGGGTGGTGCCGAGCAGTTGGCTTGCTTTCCTGCAAGCCCGGTGGCGCTTTCAGTGCCGCCCGGCGACACCGCAGCAGAAGGGACCGGGGTTATCGAGATGGCCGACACAGACGGCGCGACAGCACGCGAGCTTCCCGATCCCGCCCCGCAGGAGACGGACGCGGAGCTGATGGCGCGTTTCGAGCGCGACGCGATCCCCCTGCTGGACCAGCTCTACGGCGGCGCGCTGCGCATGACGCGCAATCCGGCCGACGCGGAAGACCTGCTGCAAGAGACGATGGT
>NZ_LZJG01000129.1:0-2196 GCF_001667785.1 Mycobacterium sp. E3247
CTCGGCGTCTACCCCAAGCCGGTGCTGGACATCATCAACCCCGCCGTCGAGAACACCATGACCACCATCGGTCAGCACGATCCCGCGCCGAGCGTGCCGGCAGTCAACCGCGTACCCCGGACAGCCGAAGGACCGCGCCAATGACCCTTCCCACCCCCAGCATCGAGTACTTCCTGCTCTGCCCGACGCTCATCGTCTTCGGCGTCGCGGTCGTCGGCGTCCTCGCGGAAGCGTTCCTGCCCAGGCGAATTCGCTACGTCGCCCAGGTGACGCTCGCCCTGGCCGGCCTCGTCGCGGCATTCGTGGCGACCGTGGAGGTGGCCGAGTCGCTGCCGGCCTCCGGCCGGGCGGCCGTGCTGGGGGCGATGGCCATCGACCGGCCGACCCTGTACCTGCAGGGCACCGTGCTGCTGGTCGCGGTGCTGGCCGTCATCTTCATGGCCGAACGCACGCAGACCAAGGCGGAGAACAAGGTCGCCGCGGGGGTCGGCGCCGCCGGATCGGCCGGCCTGGACTCCTTCACCCCGCAGGCGTCCGCCGTGCCCGGCAGCGACGCCGAGCGTGACGCCGAGCGGGCCGGGGCCGCGCAGACGGAGCTGTTCCCCCTGGCCATGCTGTCCGTCGGCGGCATGATGGTCTTCCCCGCCTCCAACGACCTGCTGACGATGTTCGTTGCGCTCGAGGTTCTTTCGCTGCCGCTGTACCTGATGTGCGGCCTGGCCCGGCATCGGCGGCTGCTGTCGCAGGAAGCGGCGATGAAGTACTTCCTGCTGGGCGCGTTCTCCTCGGCGTTCTTCCTGTACGGCGTGGCGCTGCTGTACGGCGCGACCGGCACGCTGCTGCTGACCGGCATCCGCGACGCGCTGGCGGCGCACGGAGACACGTCGATGGCGCTGGTGGGCGTGGCCCTGCTGTCGGTCGGCCTGCTGTTCAAAGTGGGTGCGGTCCCGTTCCATTCGTGGATCCCGGACGTCTACCAGGGCGCCCCCACCCCGATCACCGGGTTCATGGCCGCGGCCACCAAGGTCGCCGCCTTCGGCGCGCTGCTGCGGGTGGTCTATGTCGCGCTGCCACCGCTGCACGATCAATGGCGGCCGGTGCTGTGGACGATCTCGATTCTGACCATGGCGGTGGGCACCATCACCGCGGTGAACCAGACCGACGTCAAGCGCATGCTGGCGTACTCGTCGGTCGCCCACGTCGGGTTCATCCTCACCGGCGTCATCGCCGACAACCAGGCGGGGCTGTCGTCCACGCTGTTCTACCTGCTCGCCTACAGCTTCAGCACCGTCGGCGCGTTCGCCATCGTGAGCCTGATTCGCGATGCCGACGGCGTCGAGGACGCCACGCTGTCCCATTGGGCGGGGCTCGGGCAGCGCTCACCCATTGTGGGCGTGATGTTTTCGATGTTCCTGCTGGCCTTCGCCGGCATCCCGCTGACGAGCGGTTTCGTCAGCAAGCTCGCGGTTTTCAAGGCCGCGGCGCAGGGCGGCGCGGCGCCCCTGGTGATCATCGGTGTGGTCGCCAGCGGGATCGCCGCCTACTTCTACGTGCGGGTGATCGTGTCGATGTTCTTCACCGAGGCGACCGACGACACCCCCCACGTGGTTGAGCCCGGCATTCTGAGCAAGGCCGCGATCGCGGTGTGCGCCTTGGTCACAGTGCTTCTGGGCATTTTCCCGCAGCCGCTGCTCGACCTGGCCGACCACGCCGCCCAGCTGCTGCACTGACATCAGCTCAGGAACGGGCGCACGGCCAGCACGTAGGCGGCCAGCGCCACCAGCGGCGCGACCAACGGCAACCACGGCAACTGCAGCGGGGAGGACGCCGCGACCCACCCCGCGACGGTGAATCCGACGGCGCCGACGACGGTCGGCACGCTCCCCAGCACCGCCCCGGCCCCGGCGCCGGCCGCGTGCCGGCAGACCAGGTACCCGGCGGCGCACAGCCCGGAGAGCGCGACGAACACGGGCGACGGTTCGGACAGCACGATGGTGAGCACCGACAGCAGCACGGCAAGCGTCGCCGCGGGGCGAAACACCGTTCCCGCCACCACCGCACCCAGCGCCGCCGCCCAGCCGGCCACCGCGGGTTCGTGCGAGCCGTCGGCGGCCAGGCCCACCATCAGCAGCCCGAACACGACGGAGAACACCGGGGCCCAGAGCCGCGGCAGTGCCGTCCCACGGTCGCTAGCCA
>NZ_LZJG01000130.1:0-10979 GCF_001667785.1 Mycobacterium sp. E3247
CACACACCAGGCGGGACAGTGCCCGCACCGCGTCGGGCCGGCTGTCGATCAGGGCGGAGACCAGGCTGGGCACCGCGCTCCTGCAGCGACTCGTTTCGGTGTGCTCCGGCGCGGGCCCCGAGCTGTTGAACAACATCGGCTCCACCGAGACGTCCGGTGCGGTGTGCCGCGGGCGGCTGGAGCCGCCGCGTCCGCTGGTGGGCAAGCCGGTCCCGGGGGCCGACGCCTACCTGCTCGACGACGCGCTGCGGCCGGTGCCGGTCGGGGTGGTTGGTGAGCTGTATTACGCCGGCGATCAACTGGCCCGGGGCTACTGGAAGCGGCCCGGGCTCACCGCCACCCGGTTCGTGGCTAATCCCTATGCGACCGAACCGGGTTCGCGCCTCTACCGCAGCGGCGACCTTGCCCGCTGGACCCAGCACGGCCTGCTGGAATTCGTCGGGCGCTCCGACCATCAGGTACAGGTGCGCGGTTTCCGGGTCGAATTGGGCGAGGTCGAGGCGGCGCTGGCGGGGGTCGACGGCGTCGCCGCCGCGGCCGCCCGCACCTGGGAACTGCGTGGGGGCACCTCGCTCGCCGGATACGTTGTGCCACAACGGCCGGTCGTCGAGGACGCCGAGAAGGCCTCGTTCGCATCGGAGGTCCGCGCCGCGATCGGCGCGGCGCTGCCGGGCTACATGATGCCGTCGTCGCTGACCGTCCTTGACGCGCTCCCCAAGACCGAGTCGGGCAAGCTGAACCGGCCCGGGCTGCCGCGACCGGCGGTCAGCACCAGCGGACAGACGGAACCGTCGCGCACCGACACCGAACGCGCGCTGGCCAAGGTGTTCGCCGAGCTGCTGTCGACGCCCGAGGTGGGTCGCTTCGACGACTTCTTCGCGCTAGGCGGTGACAGCATCCTGTCGGTGCAGCTGGCCTCGCGGGCGCGGGCCGCCGGCCTGGCGGTCAGTCCGCGGATGATCTTCGAGAACCCGACGGTGCAGCAGCTGGCGGCCGCTCTCGACGCATGGGGCGAGAACGGAAATGAGGCCGAGCCGGCCGACGCCCGGTTCGAGCCGATGAGCGCATCCGGGCTGTCGGCCGAGGATCTCGCCGCCGTGACGCAGCTGTGGTCGTCGTCGCGCGACGGTACGCCATGACGGCCACCAGGGACGTCGCGCCCGGCATCGAGGACGTGATGGCGCTCAGCCCGCTGCAAGAGGGCCTGTATTCGCTGACCACGCTCGCCGAATTCGGCGACGGCGACACCGCCGAGGATCCGTACGTGATCGGGATGGCCGCAGACATCTCCGGTGCGCTCGATGTCGCGCTGCTCCGTGATTGCGCGGCAAAGATGTTGGAGCGACACCCCAACCTGCGGGCCAGCTTCTTCAGCCGCGGCATCGCGCGCCCGGTGCAGATCGTGCCGTCCCGGGTCGACCTGCCGTGGCGCACCGTCGCCGCCGCGTTCGAGGATGTGCCGGCGTTGGAGGCGGCCGAACGTCGCAGGCCGTTCGACCTCGAACACGGGCCGGCAATCCGCTTCCTGTTGGTCGAACTGCCCGGCGCGCAATGGCGTTTGGTGCTCACCGCCCACCACATCGTGATCGATGGTTGGTCGTTGCCCGTGTTCGTCAACGAGATGATGATGCTGTACCGGGCCGGTGGTGACCTGTCGGCGCTGCCCGTCACCCCGCGGCCGTACCGCGATTACATCGGCTGGCTGGCGAGTCGCGATCCGGAAGCGAGCCAACGGGTCTGGCGGGAACACCTGGCCGGCCTTGCGGGCCCCACCCTGCTGTCGGCGGCGCTGGGGTCGGCGGAGGACCGGCGGACCGGGCTGCCCCGCACCACCGAACTGCGGGTGCCGGCCGCGGCCGCCGCGCGCATGGTCGAGCAGACCCGTTCCCGGGGCATCACCGTCAGCACCCTGATGCAGATGGCTTGGGCGCTGGTGTTGTCCCGGTTGACCGACACCGAGGATGTGGTTTTCGGGGTCACGGTGTCGGGCAGGCCGCCCGAACTGGCCGGCGTGGAGACCATGATCGGTCTGTTCGTCAACACCGTGCCCATGCGGGTGCGACTCGACCCGGCCGTCACCGTCGGCGAGCAATGCCGGGCCGTGCAGCGCGACGCCGCGCTGCTGCGCGAGCACGGCTACCTCGGACACGCGCAGCTGCGGGCACTCGCCGGGGTCGGGGAGATGTTCGACACCCTGTTGGTCTACGAGAACTTCCCATTGGACGGCCTGACCGCCGGCGCCGAATTGACCGCCGCCGGTGCGACCTTCCGGCCGTCGGCGCTGCAAACCCTGTCGCATTTCCCGATCACCGTCGCGGCCCACATGGCGGGCGGCGAACTGGTGGTCCTGGTCGAGGCGATCGACGGCGCACTGGGCGCCGTCCCCGCCGCCGGGCTGGGCCGGCGGGTGCTCGCCACCGCCGAGCGCCTGCTGCGCGACTGGGAGCGTCCGCTGCACCGGGTCAGCGTGCTCTTCGAGGACGAGGAGGTCGCCTCGCAAGTCGGGGACGCTCCCGCCCCGGCGCCGGCCGGCATCCACACGCGCTTCGCCGACGTCGCCGCCAGTACCCCGGACAGCCTCGCAGTGAGCTGGGCGGGCGGCGCGCTGACTTATCGCGAACTGGACGCGCTCGCCAACGGCCTGGCAGCCAGGCTCGCGGACCGCGGCGTGCGGCGCGAAACCCCGGTCGCCATACGGCTTTTCCGCGGCCCGCAGTACATCGTCGCGATCCTCGCGGTGCTCAAGGCCGGTGGCGTGTGCGTGCCGATGGAGCCGGGGACGCCCCCCGAACGGGTGGCATCGATGCTGCGCCAATCCGGCGCGTCCCTCGTGATCGACGACCAGTGGCTCTCGGCCGGGGTATCACCCGGTGCCGACTTTCGCGCGGCCGACGTGCCGCCCGGCCAGGCGGCCTACATCGTCTTCACCTCGGGCACCACGGGAGAACCCAAGGGCGTCATCGGAACTCACGCGGCGGTGACGGCCTACGCCGACGACCACCTGGACAACGTGTTGCGGCCCGCGGCCGCCCGGCTGGGCCGACCGCTGCGCATCGCGCACGCATGGTCGTTCGCGTTCGACGCCGCCTGGCAGCCGTTGGTCGCGCTGCTCGACGGCCACGCCGTGCACGTCGTGGACGAGCACACGCAGACCGACGCCGAGGCGCTGGTCGCGGCGATCGCCCAACACGGCATCGACATGATCGACACCACCCCATCGATGTTTGCCCAACTCACGTCATGCGGTTTGCTGACCAGGGTTCCGCTGGAGGTGCTGGCGCTGGGCGGCGAAGCGCTCGGCACGGCGGCCTGGGATCTGATCCGAGCCGAGTGCGCGCGCACGGGCATGACGGCCTACAACTGCTACGGCCCCACCGAGACCACGGTCGAGGCGGTGGTCGCCGCCATCGCGGAGCACGGCGAGCCGTCGATCGGGCGGCCGACGCTGCACACCCGCGGCTACGTGCTGGACTCGGCGCTGCGCCCGGTGCCGTGCGGTGCGACCGGTGAGCTCTACCTTGGTGGCGCCCAGCTGGCCCGCGGATACGTCGGCCGGGCCGCGGAAACCGGCGGCCGATTCGTGGCCGACCTTTTCGCGGCCGGCGAACGCATGTACCGCACCGGCGATTTGGTGCGTCGGGGTGCCGGCGGAGCGCTCCAGTACGTGGGCCGCGCCGACGCGCAGGTGAAGATCCGCGGTTACCGCGTCGAGCCCGGCGAGATCGCGGCCGTCCTCGAATCGCATCCCGCCGTCCGGCATGCGGGCGTGCTGGTGCGCCGGCGGCGCGGCGTCGCGCGCCTGACCGCCTACGTCGTCGTCGCCGACGCGGCGCCGCGCCCGCCGTCGCCGGCCGAGCTGCGCGGCATGCTCGGCTCCCGGTTGCCGCGCTACATGATTCCGCAGCGCATCGTCACGGTCGACGAAATCCCGCTCACGGTCAACGGCAAGCTGGACGAGGCAGCACTGAGCGCCCTCGACACCACCGAACCGGACTCCGCCCGGGCCGAGCCCGAAACCCCCACCGAAGCCGCACTGGCCGAAGTGCTTTCGGGACTGCTGGGACATCCCCGGGTGGATGTGGCCGCGGACTTCCTGCAGCTGGGCCTGGACAGCATTACGGCCCTGTCGGTGGTGCAGGCGGCCCGCGCTCGGGGGATCGCCCTGCGCGCCAGGCTGATCCTCGAGTGCGCCAACATCCGCGAGCTGGCCGAGGCGATTGACTCCGAAACCGATGCCGCCGCAAACGATGTCGACGACGGCACCGAACCCATGCCCGTGCTCCCCAACGGCCGCTGGCTCTACGAATACGGCGAGCCGCGGCGCCTGGCGCAGACCGAGGCCATCCGGCTGCCCGACGGTGTCACCCGCGAGCATCTGGACACCGCGCTGGCGGGCATCGTGCGCGGTCACGAGGTGCTGCGCGCCCGCCTGGACCGCGCCGCGATGACCCTGGTCCCGGCGCGGACCGCCGGGATCGACCTCCTCGAAGTCGCGATCGAAGGCGACCCGCGGGCCGCCGTCCCCGGTCACGTCGCGCGGTCCGTCGACCGCCTGGACCCGGAGCGGGGAGCGCTCCTGGCCGCGGTGTGGATTCGTCCCCCGGCCGGGCCGAGCGTGCTGCTGCTGACCGCCCACGTCCTGGCGATGGACCCGGCGTCGTGGCGAGTGGTACTCGGCGAATTGGACACCGCGCTAACGGCATTGGCCACCGGTCACCCGCCCGCCCCGGCCCGGGAGCATACCGGCTACCGGCGCTGGGCCGGCGCGCTCGTCGAGCGTGCCCACCGGCTGGACACGGTGCGGTTCTGGGCCGCCCAGTCCGAGGGTGCGGATCCCGACCTCGGCGCCCGGCGGGTCGACCCGGGTCGCGACCGGGCCCGCGACCTGACCGTCCGCATGATGGCCGCCGACGCCGACACCACCCGCCGGCTGCTGGAGTCGGGCCTGCCGTTGCCGCACCTGTTGATCGCCGCCACTGCGGCGATGGTGACGCGGTGGCGGCGCTCCCGCCATCAGGCCACCCCGCCGCCCCTGCTGGCGCTGGAAACCCACGGGCGCGCCGACGCTCTCGTCGACGGGCCGGGCGCGCACGTCCTCGACACCGGCGACACCGTCGGACTGCTGAGTTCCATCTACCCGATCCGGGTGCCGTCGGCCGATCCGCGCAGCGTGGGGGAGCAGCTGGCGGCCATCCCCGGCGACGGGCTGGACTACGGCCTGCTGCGCTACCTGCGCCCCGACACCGCCGAGCGCCTCGCCCCGCTGCCCGGCCCACAACTGCTGCTGAACTACCTCGGCGCCGCCCACTCCGGCGGCGGGACCGGTCTCACCCTCGAGCGCGAGCTCCTCGCCGGGGTGTCGCCGCAACCGGAGCCCGATCTGGCGGTGCGTCACGAGCTCACCATCGTGGCCGCCATGCTCACGTTCGACGGTCAGCGCGTGCTGGCCGCGCAGTGGCGCACGCTGCCCGGCATTCTCGGCGATGCCGACGTCGCTGAGCTGCAACGCCTTTGGCTGGAATCGCTGCGGGAGACGGTGACATGAGCAGACTTGCGATCCTGGGCGCGGGAGCCAAGGCGGTCGCGGTGGCGGCCAAGGCGTCCGTGCTGCGGGACATGGGCGTCGACGCCCCCGAGGTGGTCGCGGTCGAACGGATCGGTGTCGCGGCCAACTGGCAGGCCAGCGGCGGCTGGACCGACGGAGCGCACCGGCTGGGCACCAGCCCGGAAAAGGACGTCGGATTTCCGTACCGGTCGGCGCTGGTGCCCCGCCGCAACGCCGAACTCGACGAGCGGATGACCCGCTACAGCTGGCAGTCCTATCTGATCGCGACGGCGGCGTTCGCCGAGTGGATCGACCGGGGCCGGCCGGCCCCGACTCATCGCAAGTGGAGTCAATACCTGGGCTGGGTCGCCGACCAGATCGGCCTCGACGTCGTGCACGGCGAGGTGGAACGGTTGGCCGTCAGCGGCGACCAGTGGGCCCTGCACACCCACGAGACCACCGTGCACGCGGACGCGCTGATGATCACCGGGCCTGGACAGGCCGAGAAGTCGTTGCTGCCCGGCAACCCACGGATGCTCTCGATCGCCCAGTTCTGGGACCGGGCCGCCGGTCACGACCGGATCAGCGCCGAGCGGGTGGCGGTGATCGGCGGGGGCGAGACGGCCGCGTCCATGCTCAACGAGCTGTTCCGGCACCGGGTTTCGACCATCACCGTCATTTCACCGCAGGTGACGCTGTTCACCCGTGGGGAGAGCTTCTTCGAGAACTCGCTGTTCTCCGATCCCACCGACTGGAGCGCCTTGACGCTGGCCGAGCGCCGTGACGCGCTGGCCCGCACCGACCGCGGGGTGTTCTCGGCCAACGTGCAGGAGGCCCTGCTGGCCGACGACCGCATCCGCCACCTGCGGGGCCGGGTGGCCCACGCGGTGGGCCGGGACGGGCAGATCCGGTTGACCCTGTCCACCAACCGCGGCAGCGAAAACCTCGAGACGGTACACGGTTTCGACCTGGTCATCGACGGCTCCGGCGCCGACGCGCTGTGGTTCACGTCGTTGTTCGGGCAGGACGTGCTGGACCTGCTGGAGCTCGGCCTCGGCGGACCGCTGACCGCCGACACCCTGCAGGAGGCGATCGGCTACGACCTGGCCGTCACCGGCGTCAAGCCCAAGCTGTTTCTGCCCAACCTGTCCGGACTGACGCAGGGGCCGGGATTTCCCAACCTCAGCTGCTTGGGATTGTTGTCCGACCGGATACTGGGGTCCAGTGGCGGCTTGGTGGGCCCGTCCACGCACACGACAAGGAGACGCGATGAGCATCAACCCCTTCGATGACGAAAACGGCACCTTCTTCGTTCTGGTCAACGACGAGGACCAGCACAGCCTGTGGCCCAGCTTCGCCGACAAACCGGCCGGCTGGCGGGTGGTCCACGGCGAAGCGAGCCGCGCCGAGTGCCTGGAGTACATCGAACAGAATTGGACCGACATCCGACCGAAGAGTCTCCAGGAATCGCTCAAGCGACGCTGACACCCGGTGCACGCCGCCGTAGCGTCACCGTAACGTGACCGGCCCGAGACGCAAATGCCGGTCACACCAGGCACACTTACACCAACCAAACCGTGGTAACGCGTAACCGTGTGGGGGACAACGTCACTGAAATCCCGTCATGGTGCACGCGCATCGAAGGGGGAACCGTGAACACCATGAAGACCTGGAAGACCATCGCCACCGGCGTGGCGGCGTTCGCCGTCGTAGGGGGAGCCGCCGGTGGCGCATTCGTCACAGCGCCGATGGATCAGGTGCAGCTGGCCGCGCTCGGCGCGCCGTTGCCGCAGGACCCGCCACCGCGACCGCCGGCCCCGGGAGCGCTGCCGACCGCCGAACAGTTGTCGACCCTGTGCAACCAGGCCACCGACCCGGGCGTCTCCTACACGACCAAGAACAACCTGGTCGAAAACGGCATCAGCCCCGACGAGGGCCACGTTGCCGACCACGATCTGCGAAAGGCCTACCGCAACGGGAACTTTCCCGAGACCTTCGCCGTGACCAACATCGCGCCGGCCGGCCCCAACATGGCCCAGGCCGACGTGGCCATCTCGGGTCCGAAGTTCGCCGGGCCGGTGCAAAAGCACCTGGTGTTCGTCAACCAGGGCGGGAACTGGGTCCTGCAGCACGACGCCGCCATCGCCCTGATCCAGGCCGCGACGGCGACCAACTAGGCGGCCGGTACTCTGGGCGGCCACACAGTCAGCGCATAGGTTGTGCATGTTGTCTTCACATGGCCCGGCCGTAACGTAGCCGTGCCGAGTCGCGAAACAACAGAAGTAGCAGGCGCGTTGACACACGCCAAATGTGTGGGTCGTTTCCAACGATTCGTGCCCGTCGAAGGGGGAACCATGAAAACCGTTAAGTTGCTCGCCACCGGCGTGGCGGCCTTCGCCGTCATCGGGGGCGCGGCCGCCGCCGCGGCGTCCAGCGTGGCGCCGGTGGACCAGGTACGGCTCGCCGCGGTCGGCGCGCCGTCCCCCGCAAGCGGGTGGTACCCCCAGCCGCAGGATCCGGCTCCGGTCGCCGCCGACGTCCCGACCGCCGACCAGCTGACCGGGGTGCTGAACAGCCTGGCCGACCCGAGCGTGCCCTTCGCCAGCAAGAGCAACCTGGTCCAGGGCGGCATCAGCGGGATCGAGGCGCACGTCGCCGACAAGAAGCTGCAGAAGGCGGCCAAGAACGGCGACCTGCCGCTGTCGTTCGACATCACGAACATCCAGCCCTCCGCCGCCGGTACGGCCACCGCCGACGTCGCGGTCTCTGGTCCGAAGCTGACGTCGCCGGTCACCCAGAACATCACGTTTGTCAACCAGGGCGGCTGGGTGCTGTCGCGGGCGTCGGCGATGGAGTTGCTGCAGGCCGCCGGTCAGTGATCGGCGCGCAGCGCGCGCAGGTCTGATCCGGCGACGCGGGCGGGGTCGGCCAGGACATCGATCGAGGCGACCAGGCCGTCGCGCACCACGAAGCCCATGATCGCCGTCGCCCGGCCGGCCACGAAGATCACCGCGCCCGCGGCGCCGTTGACCGTCGCGGCGCGCACCTCGCGGTCCGGACCCGCATAGCCGCGGGCCAGCTTCGCGACGGCGGACGCCCCCTCGGCGCGGAAACCGGCGGTGCCGTGCCCGAAGTCGCCGCGCAGCACCACGTCGGGATGCAGCACCGCCACCAGGCGGTCGAAGTCGCCGCTTCGGCCCGCCGCGAAGAAGGCGTCCACAGCAACCCGCTGGGCGAGCATGTCGCCGTCCGGAGTCGGCTCGGCCTCCTCGATGCGTCGGCGCGCCCGGCTGGCCAGCTTTCGGGTGGCCTCCGGCGTCCGGCCGACGATGGGTGCGATCCGGTCGAACGGCACGGCGAAGACGTCGTGCAGCACGAACGCCAGGCGCTGCTCCGGCGGCAAGGTGTCCAGCACCACGAACAACGCCAGCCCCACCGCGTCGGCCAGCATCGCACGGCCTTCCGGGTCGAATTCGCCTTCGGCTTCCACGATCGGATCCGGCAGGACCAGGATCGGCTCCTCTCGCCCGCGGGCCCGGCGCTCGCGCAGCATGTTCAGACAGATGCGGGCCACCACGGTGGTCAGCCACGCGTCCAGGTTGGCGATTTCGTCAGCGCCTTCGGCGCCCCGGCCGTTGAGCCGCAGCCACGTTTCCTGCACGGCGTCCTGCGCGTCGTCGATCGAGCCCAGCATGCGGTAGGCGATGGCGCCCAGCTGCGGCCGCACCGCCTCGAACCGCTCGGTCACCGAAGCATCCGCGGTCACGTGCCGCCGCCGGTGTCGGGCAGGGCGCAGACCCGGTCGCCGGAAAAGCCGGACGAGCCGATCCCGAGCGCGAGGTTGAACCGGGCGCGCAGGTTCCCCAGCGTGATGACGTGGGTGAGCCCGACGAGTTGGGCGGTGTCGAAATGGGCGCGCAGCGCGTCGAAGAGCTCGTCGCTGACCTCGACCGGGGTCCGGCTGATCGCGGCGGCGTACTCGAGGATCAGCTTGTCGACCTCGGAGAAGCAGGCGGCGTTTCGATAGTCCGCCATCCCGAGCAGTTCCTCATCGGTGATGCCCCACTGGCGGGCGATCTGCGAACCCAGGTCGATGCAGTACTCGCAGCGCACGGTCGTCGCCGATTTCAGCTCCGCGAGAGCGCGGTGGCGGGGGCTGAGGATGTCCAGCTTCGACTCGGCCTGCTCGAGCTTGCCGTACGCGTTGAGCAGCCGGGGAATGTGCGCGTACATCCGCAGCGGTTCCAGCATCCCGGCCGTCTGCAGACCGGTCATCTGTGCCAGCTTGCGCTTGGTGAAGAAGAAGGCGACTTTGGCGCCCAGGCCGGCGTCGCGGTCGGAGACCCCTGGCAACCGGGACATGGCATCCTCCTAGCGGGTTGCGGTGTGAACCAACGTCCTCACTAAGTCGACACCGGGCGCCGCACAAACGTGACCGGGCTACCGCGGCGGCCCCGGCGCCATGTCCATGTCGAACACCCGCGCGTGCAGCACGGTGCGGTTCCGCAACGCCGCCCGGACCGCCCGGTGCAGCCCATCCTCGAGATACGTGACGCCTTTCCACCGCACCGCGTGCGGGAACAGGTCGCCGTAGAAGGTCGAGTCCTCCGACAGCAGGCGGTCCAGCGCGAGCACCGTCGTCGTGGTGACCAGTTCGTCGAGCCGGATCTGCTGCGGCGGAATCTGGGCCCAGTCGCGGTAGGACAGCCCGTGCTCGGGATACGGCTTGCCCTCGCGCACGCCCTTGAAGATCATCGGCCGATCTTCCGCGACGCGCTGCCATCACCGGACCGGTTCATGCTGGACAGGCTAGTCGGAGGACGCGGCGTCAGCGTCGAAGCCGCCCGAATGGCGGTGGGCCCCCCGTTCGCCGTCGCCGGGCGCCGGCGAACGGCTGTTGGTAGCGGTTGGTATGACTCGGGACCCGTAAAATGGACCGGTCAACGCGGTGCAGGGAGGTGACACGAGTGGGAAGTGCCGACGATCGTCGCTTCGAGGTATTGCGTGCCATCGTCGCCGATTTCGTTGCCACCAAGGAACCAATCGGTTCCAAGAGCCTGGTGGAGCGTCATAACTTGGGCGTCTCGTCCGCGACCATCCGCAACGATATGGCCGTGCTGGAGGCCGAGGGTTACATCACCCAGCCGCACACCAGCTCCGGACGCGTGCCGACGGAGAAGGGCTACCGCGAATTCGTCGATCGCCTCCACGACGTCAAGCCGCTGTCCTCGGCCGAGCGGAGCGCGATCCTGAGCTTCCTCGAGTCCGGTGTCGACCTGGACGACGTGCTGCGCCGGGCGGTACGGCTGCTGGCCCAGCTGACCCGCCAGGTGGCGGTGGTGCAATACCCGACGCTGACGTCGTCCACCGTGCGCCACCTCGAAGTGATCGCGCTGACCCCGGCCCGGCTGCTGATGGTGGTCATCACCGACAC
>NZ_LZJG01000131.1:0-508 GCF_001667785.1 Mycobacterium sp. E3247
GCATCACGCCACAGCTTCTCCCCGCGGTGGTCAGCACCAGCCTGGCGACCGGTTCCCGACAACTGGCCAAAGCCAAGGTGCTCGTCAAGCGGTTGGTCTGCATCGAGGACCTCGGCGACATCGACATCCTGATCACCGACAAGACCGGAACCTTGACGGAGGGACGGATCCGGCTGGTGGACGCCGTCGACGCCGGCGGTGCGCACAGCGACCCGGTCCGCCGGCTCGGCCTGCTGGCCACCGATGTGGACCCGGAAACCGCCGGCGCCAGCGCGAATTCGCTCGACGCCGCACTCTGGGAATCGTCCGGGGCGCAGCAACTGGTGGGCGGTTCTACGCGCCGGGTCGCGATGCTGCCGTTTGACCACGAACGCCGCGCGACTTCGGCGCTGGTCGACGACGACGGGAACCGGGTGCTGGTGGTCAAGGGGGCGCCCGAGCAGGTGCTGGCCCAGTGCCTGGCCGTCCCGGCGGCGGTGGAGGAGACCCTGGCTGCGTTGTTCGCCGC
>NZ_LZJG01000132.1:0-33810 GCF_001667785.1 Mycobacterium sp. E3247
GCCGCCGCCCGACCCGTTCGCGCCCCCGCCGCCCAACCAGCCGGCGCCACCGCCGCCACCGTGGATGCCGCAGGTGGCGCAGCCGGCGGCGGCCTCGGCCGACGGGCAGAACCCCACCCCGTTCACCGGCACGGCGCCGTTCGGGCCGCCCTCTTTCGTGCCCAAGGGCGGCTCGACCGTGGGGGTGGGCCAGCCGATCATCATCAACTTCCCCGGACCCGTGGACGACGCCGGCGCCGCGATCGCCGCCGTGCACGTCTCGTCGGTCCCGCCGGTCCCGGGCAAGTTCTACTGGATGACGCCGACCCAGCTGCGCTGGCGCCCGATCAATTTCTGGCCCGCGCACACCGCGGTGACCGTCGACGCCGGCGGCACCGTGACCAACTTCCAGACCGGCGACACGCTGATCGCCACGGCCGACGACTCCACCCACCAGTTGACCATCACCCGTAACGGCACCGTGGAGAAGACCTTCCCGATGTCGATGGGGATGACGTCCGGTAACCACCAGACCCCCAACGGCACCTACTACGTGCAGGACAAGAAGGCGTCGGTGGTGATGGACTCCTCGACCTATGGGGTTCCGGTCAACTCGACCTACGGCTACAAGGTGACGGTGGAGGACGCGGTCCGCTTCGACAACGTCGGCGACTACGTGCACAGCGCGCCCTGGTCGGTGGACGATCAGGGCAAGCGCGACGTCAGCCACGGCTGCATCAACATCAGCCCCACCAACGCCAAGTGGTTCTTCGACAACTTCGGTCCGGGCGACCCGATCGTCGTAAAGAACTCCAGCGGCGGCAACTACAAGAAGAACGACGGCTCCGCCGACTGGATGAACTAGCCCTCAGCCCGGCAGTCCCCGCAAGCGGGAGGTACCCCCAGCAAGATCGCCCATTCCGATTCCGGAATTGGGCGATTTTGCTTCGGTTCGACAAGCCCAGAGCGTCTGGGCCTTCCGCAAGGTCGCGGATTATGTATAGCATCATACATAAGCCTTGGGCATTGAGGAGTGGTGATGCGCAGTCCACGCGAGCGGATGGTGGTCTCCGCCGCGCTGCTGATCAGGGAACGGGGTGCGCACGCCACCGCGATTTCGGACGTCCTCGAGCACAGCGGCGCGCCGCGCGGATCGGCCTACCACTACTTCCCGGGCGGACGCACCCAATTGCTCTGCGAGGCGGTCGATTACGCGGGCGAGCATGTCGCGGCGATCATCGCCGAGGCCCGCAGCGGGCCCGAACTCATCGACACGCTGATCGACAAATACCGCCGCCAGCTGCTCGACACCGACTACCAGGCGGGCTGCCCGGTGGTCGCGGTCTCCGTGGAAGCCGGTGAGGAAGAGCGGATGGCGCCGGTCGTCGAGCGTGCGGCGTCGGTGTTCGACCGCTGGAACGAGCTGATCGCGCAGCGCTTCGTCGCCGACGGGATCCCGCGCGAGCGCGCCGCCGACCTGGCCGTACTGGCCACCACCGCGCTCGAGGGCGCGATCGTGCTGGCCCGGGTGCGCCGCGACCTTACCCCACTCGACATCGTGCACCGCCAGCTAGGCGAACTGCTGTCGGCGAAGGCGACCCGAAAGGACCAGCGATGACCGGTGAATGGCAGCCCACGGCATGCATTCTCTGCGAATGCAACTGCGGCATCGTCGTGCAGGTCGAGGGCCGTCGGCTGGCCCGCATCCGGGGAGACAAGGCGCACCCGGCGTCGCAGGGCTACACCTGCAACAAGGCGCTGCGGCTGGACCACTACCAGAACAGCGGCGCACGGCTGACGTCGCCACTGCGCCGGCGCCCCGACGGCGGCTTCGAGGAGATCGACTGGGACACCGCGATCGTCGAGATCGCCGAGGGCTTCAGGCACATCCGCGACGCCTACGGCGGCGACAAGATCTTCTACTACGGCGGCGGTGGGCAGGGCAACCACCTCGGCGGCGCCTACAGCGGCGCCTTCCTCAAGGCCCTGGGGTCGCGCTACCGGTCGAATGCGTTGGCGCAGGAGAAGACCGGCGAGGCCTGGATCGACGGACAGCTCTACGGTGGACACACGCGGGGTGAATTCGAGCACGCCGAGGTGTCGGTGTTCGTCGGGAAGAACCCGTGGATGTCGCAAAGCTTTCCGCGCGCCCGGGTGGTGCTGAACGAGATCGCGAAGGACCCGGAGCGGTCGATGATCGTCATCGATCCCGTCGTCACCGACACCGCCAAGATGTCCGACTTCCACCTGCGGGTGAGGCCCGGCACCGACGCCTGGTGCCTGGCCGCGCTGGCGGCCGTGCTCGTGCAGGAAAACCTTTGCGACGAAGCATTTCTGGCCGAGCGCGTGCGGGGAGCCGACGCCGTGCGCGCCGCGCTGCGCGAGGTTCCAGTGGCCGACTACGCGCAACGGTGCGGGGTCGACGAGGAGCTGCTGCGCGCGGCGGCGCGGCGCATCGGCGCGGCGTCCAGCGTGTCGGTGTTCGAGGACCTCGGGGTGCAGCAGGCGCCCAACAGCACGCTGTCGTCCTACCTGAACAAACTGCTGTGGATCTTCACCGGAAACTTCGCAAAAAAGGGTGGGCAGCACCTGCATTCGTGGTTCGGGCCGCTGTTCGGGCAGTTCTCCGGCCGCACGCCGGTGACCGGCGCGCCCATCATCTCCGGATTGGTGCCCAGCAACGTGGTGCCCGAGGAGATCCTGACCGACCATCCGGACCGCTTCCGCGCCATGATCGTCGAGAGCAGCAATCCCGCGCACTCACTGGCCAACTCGGCCGCCTGCCGGGAGGCGTTCCGATCCCTGGAGTTGATGGTGGTCATCGACGTCGCGATGACCGAGACGGCCCGGCTGGCGCACTACGTGCTGCCGGCGGCCTCGCAGTTCGAGAAGTGCGAGGCGACGTTCTTCAATTTGGAGTTCCCGCGCAACGCCTTTCAGCTGCGCCGGCCGCTGATCGAACCGCTGCCCGGGACCCTGCCCGAGCCGGAGATCTGGGCGCGGCTGGTGCGGGCGCTGGGCGTGGTGGATGAAGCGGACCTGCGGCCGCTGTCCGAGGCCGCCCGGCGCGGGCGGCAGGCCTACACCGAAGCCTTCCTGACCGCCACCGCAACCAACCCGACCGTCGCCAAGCTGCTGCCCTACGTCCTCTACGAGACGCTCGGGCCCACACTGCCGGAGGGTTTGCGCGGCGCGGCCGCCCTGTGGGGGCTCGCCCAGAAGGCCGCCATGACCTATCCCGACGCCGTGCGGCGCGCCGGTCACGCCGACGGCAACGCGCTGTTCGACGCGATCCTGGACACCCCGTCCGGGGTGACGTTCACCGTCCACGACTACGCGGACGACTTCGCGTTGATCGGCCACGCCGATCGCAAGATCGCGCTGGAGATCCCCGAGATGCTAACCGAATTGGCGGCGTTGACCCAGGCCCCGCCGCGGCTGACCACACCCGACTTCCCGATCGTGCTGTCGGTGGGCGAGCGCCGCGCCTACACCGCCAACGACATCATCCGCGACCCGTCCTGGCGCAAACGCGACGCCGACGGGGCGCTGCGCGTCAGCGTCGAGGACGCGCAGATGCTGGGACTCGTCGAGGGCTGCCGGGCCCGCATCAGCACCGCGGCCGGCAGCGTCGAGGCCACCGTCGAGGTCACCGAGACCATGCTGGCCGGACATGCGGCCCTGCCCAACGGGTTTGGGCTCGACTACGTCGACGGCGACGGGCACACCCTGGTTGCGGGCGTCGCCCCCAACGCGCTCACCTCGACCCAATGGCGTGACCCCTACGCCGGCACGCCCTGGCACAAGCACGTGCCCGCCCGGATCGAGCCGGTGGACCTACCCGTCAGTTCCAGATCCTGACCCGGCGCCGCGGCTCGAGGAACAAGGCGTCGTCCTCGGACACCTCGAAGGCGTCGTAGAAGGCGTCCATGTTGCGGATGACGCCGTTGCAGCGGAACTCGGGCGGGGAATGCGGATCGGTGGCCAGCCGCCGGATCGCCTCCGCCTGACGGGATTTGGTGCGCCACACCTGGGCCCAGCCGTAGAACACGCGCTGCACGCCGGTGAGGCCGTCGATGACGGGTGCGGGCCGGCCGTTGAGCGACAGCTGGTAGGCCAGCAGGGCGATCGACAACCCGCCCAGGTCGCCGATGTTCTCCCCGACGGTGAACGCGCCGTTCACATGGTGGCCCTCGCCCAACGCGCGGGGGTTGTACGCGTCGTACTGCTCGATGAGCGCCTTGGTGCGGGCGCCGAATTCGGTGCGGTCGGCGTCGGTCCACCAGTCCACCAGGTTGCCGTCGCCGTCGTACTTGGCGCCCTGATCGTCGAAGCCGTGCCCGATCTCGTGCCCGATCACCGCGCCGATCCCCCCATAGTTGGCGGCGTCGTCGGCCTCGGGGTCGAAGAACGGCGGCTGCAGAATGGCTGCGGGAAAGACGATTTCGTTCATCCCGGGGTTGTAGTAGGCGTTGACCGTCTGGGGCGTCATGAACCACTCGTCCTTGTCGACCGGCCCGCCCAGCTTGGCCAGCTCGCGGTCGTGGTTGACGGCGTAGCCGCGCTGGAAGTTGCCGTAGAGGTCGTCGCGGTCGATCACCAGCTTGGAGTAGTCCCGCCACTTCGCCGGGTAGCCGACTTTGGCGACGAACTTGTCCAGCTTGGCCAGCGCCCGTTCCCGGGTCTGCGGCGTCATCCAGTCCAGTTCGTTGATGGACTGGCGGTACGCGGCCTTCAGGTTGTCGACCAGCGCGTCGATGCGGGCCTTGGCGCCCGGCGGGAAATACCGCTGCACGTAAAGCTTTCCGACGGCGTCGCCCATCAGGCTCTCCACCAGCGACACCGCCCGCTTCCAGCGTTCCCGGATCTGCTCGGCCCCGGTGAGCAGGCGGCCGTAGAAGTCGAAGTCCGCCGCGACGAGCTCGTCGGTCAGCCAGGGAGCGCGGGCGCGGATCAACCGCCACCGGGCCCAGTCCTTCCAGTCCGCCAGGTCGCCGGCGGCCCACAGGGCGGCGAACGCGGTGAGGTAATCGGGTTGGCGCACAATGACTTCCGCTAACTCCTGCGGCGTGCCGCCCATTGCGTTCACCCAGCCGCCCCAGTCGAAGCCCTTGCCCTCGGCCTGCAGATCCGCGAAGGTGCGCAGGTTGTAGCTGAGGTCGGCGTCGCGGCGCTTGACCACATCCCAGTGCGCGGCCGCCAGCTTGCCCTCCAGCGCGACGATGCGGGCCGCGGTTTCGGCGTGCGCTTCGGACGGGCCGCCGTACACCAGCCCGAACATCCGCGCGATGTGGTCGGGGTAGGCCGCGAGCACCTCGGCGTGCTGTTCGTCGCGGAAGTAGGACTCGTCGGGCAATCCGATGCCGGATTGGGTGAAGTGCACCAGATACCGGGCCGAGTTCTTGGCGTCGGTGTCGATGTACAGCGCGACGCCACCGCCCACCCCGGTGCGCTGCAGCGCGCCCACCGCCGCGGCCAACGCGTCCGCGTCGGCGGCCGCGTCGATGGTGGCGAGCTCGTCGAGCAGGGGCCGCAGGCCGCGGCGCTCGATGGCCGCCTCGTCCAGGAAGCTGGCGTACAGGTCGCCGATGCGTTGCTCGTCGCTGCCCCGCGGGGCGCCCGTCTCGCTGGCCTCGATGATCAGGTCGCGCACCTGCTCTTCGGCGCGGTCGAACAGGTGACGAAACGCGCCGTCGGTCGCCCGGTCCGCCGGGATGGCGTATTCGGCCAGCCAGCGGCCGTTCACATGACCGAACAGGTCGTCTTGGGGGCGGGTCTGGGCGTCGACGTAGCTCAGGTCGATGCCCGAGCGGATGGCCTCTACAGTCACCCCGCCATCCTTCCATCTTTGTCGGATGCAACGATCGGGCCATGTCCGACGGCCAGTCAACCGAGCCAGCGACCCCGCAAGAGGCGGAGGCGGACGTCGCCGGCCCCGAGGACGCCCTCGACGACGAGTCCGACGAGCCCGACACCGCGGGCGGCCCGATGTTCTCCCCGTACGGCATCGCGTCGGCCGTGCTGGGGGTGCTGTCGGTGGCGGCGATCGTGTTCGGGTTCTTCCTCTGGTCGGGGCACCGCGACGACACCGCCGAACGCCGCTATCTCACCCGCGTCATGCAGACCGCCGCGGACTGGACGGGCGTGCTGATCAACATGAACAGCGGCAACGTCGACACCAGCCTGCAGCGGCTGCACGACGGGACGGTCGGCGAACTCAACACCGACTTCGACGCCGCCATGCAGCCTTACCGCCAGGTCGTGGAGAAGCTGCAGTCCAAGAGCGCGGGCCGGATCGACGCGGTGGCCGTCGAGACCGTGCACCGCGACCTGGACACCCAGCCCGGTGTAGCGAGGCCCGTGGTGACGACCAAGTTGCCGCCGTTCGCGAGCCGGATGGACTCGGTGCTGCTGGTCGCAACGTCGGTCAGCGAGAACGCCGGCGCCAAACCGCAGACGGTGCACTGGAATCTGCGGCTCGACGTGTGCAACGTGGACGGCAAGCTGATGATCTCGGGTCTGGAGTCGATCCGATGAGAAACATCTGGCGCCTCGTCGCGTTCGACATCCTGGCCCCGCTGGCCGCGATCGCGGCATTGCTGGCGATCGGGCTGGTGCTCGGCTGGCCGCTGTGGTGGGTGTCGGTGTGCTCGGTGCTGGTGCTGCTGATCGTCGAGGGCGTCGGTGTCAATTTCTGGCTGCTGCGCCGCGATTCGGTCAGCGTCGGAACCGACGACGACGCGCCGGGCCTGCGGCTGGCCGTCGTCTTCCTGTGCACGGCGGCGCTGGTGGCCGCGGTGGTCACCGGATACACCCACTGGACGCGGTCGGACCGGCAATTCAAGGACGACTCCCGCGACGTGGTTCGCGTTGCCACGGGGATGGCGGAGGCGATGGCGTCCTTCACCCCGGGAGCACCGGACAGCTCCATCGACCGGGCGACGGCGCTGATCGTCCCGGAGCACGCCGCCGCCTTCAAGGAGCAGTACGCGAAGTCCAGCGCCGAACTGGCCCAGCACAACGTCACCGCGCAGGCCAACACCCTGTCGGCCGGGGTCGAGGCCCTGGGGCCGTCGGCGGCCAGCGTGGCGGTGATCCTGCGGGTCACCCAGAACACGCCGGGGCAACCGCCCAGCCAGTCGGCGCCGGCGCTGCGCGTGGCGCTGACCAAGCACAACGACGCTTGGCTGGTGGCGGACGTGCTGCCGATCAGGTGACGATCAGTTGGACTCGGCCGAACGCGCCGACTTCACCTTGACGAACCGGTCCGACAGTCGCCGCATCCGGATCATCAACGCGGCCGACGGGCTGGTGCTGCCGTCCAGATAGGCGGTGAGCTCCTCGGCGGCCACCCCGATGCGGGAGGCGAACTCCCGCTCCGCCAGGCCCGATCGGTCGATCAGCAGGCGCACGTGGCGGGCCACCTCGGCGCGTTCGTTGGCCTCCAGGTGGGTGCGGGCCCGTTCCAGCACCTCCCACAGCGCCTTGGAGATGCCGTAGGGCCGGGTGCCCTCGAGCACCTCTTCGACCTGGCGCGCGGTCCGGCCGTACGGATCGCGCTTCAACGCGGCGGCGATGCGCTTCCAGGTGGCGATGTCGCCGCCCTGCAGCGCGGCGCGAATGGCGGAGGTCGGCCAGAACTCCACCGGCTGGTCGAGGTCCTGGTTGGGCGCGGCGTCGCGACCACGCGGATCGGTTGCCCGCTGCGGCGGCGCGGGGCGTCGGTCAGGTGCCAACGTCACCTCGCCTCCTCCAGCATCGCCACGGCCACCGACAGGCAGCGCTGCCTGATCTCCTCCCAGTCCGAGTGGGCGTCGGCGTCGGACCCCTGCTCGTCGTTGAAATCCCAGGGATCGGGATCAGCGAGTCGACGCACCAACTGGCTGGCGATCCACTGCCGCCTGGGCGACTGACAACAGTAGTACCTGTCCATTCCGGACAGCACCACAGCGGCGGTCTCGGGCTCCAACGTTTCAACCATATCGGCAAAGTCGGCGTAATCGCGGCGGCTGTTACGGCACATGATGAGGTAGCCCTTGAGGCGCAGCGTCTCGGCGCCGGTCGGGACCAGCAACCGGTCTCCCGTGGGCAGCTGCACGTGGGTGGTCTCCACCGGGCACAGCCGCTCGTACACCGGCCGGTCCGCGGCGTCGGTGTCGCTCTCCAGCGCGTCGATGGCGACCGAGAGCCGGCCCCGCCACAACGTGACCGGGTGGACGGGCCGGTCCGTCCCGACGATCGCCTTGGCGATGCCGTTGCGTGACGTCAGCCCGGCGGCCCGCTTCTTGGCGCCCGAGGCGCCGTTGGTGTGGCCGTTGGTCTTCCGGTCGCCGGCGCCCGCCTTCTCGTCCTCGATGTTGACCTGATGCGGAATCTGGCCGGGATCGCGGCCCCGGTCCTGGTCGGGCGACTGCAGCAGGGTGCCCTGCCGCTGGCTGCCGTTGCGGCCGCAGCCGGTGAAGGCCAGCGGGTCGGTCACGCAGATGGCGTCGGGCGCGAGGTGCTTGAGCTTGGCCGCCGACTTGATCACCATCCGCAGGTCGGCGTTGGGCGCCGTCAGCGCCGATATGTCGTCGGGGATGACGACCACGTCGGCCAGGTCGACCGCGGGCAACGGCCGGTCGAAGTCGACCGACGGCAGGACCCGGGACAGCCACGGCGGCAGCCACCAGTTCCACTGGGCGAACATCGCCATCAGCGCCGGCACCAGCACCAGCCGCACCACGGTGGCGTCCACCGCGATCGCCACCGCACACGCCACGCCGATCTCGGCGACCAGCGGCATGCCGGCGAAGGCGAAGCCGACGAAGACGGCGATCATGATCAGGGCCGCGCTGGTGATGGTGCGGGCGCTGGTGCTCACGCCGTAGGCCACCGCGTCGCGGGTGTTGCCGGAGTGCAGGAAGCGTTCCCGGATGCGGGTCAGCAGGAAGATCTCGTAGTCCATCGACAACCCGAACGTCATCGCCAGCACCAGCGGCGGGACTGTGCTGTCGATCGAGCTGATCTGGGCGAAGCCGAGATCCTTCAGCCAGCCCCACTGGAACACCATCACCAGGCTGCCGTACGCGGCCGCGACCGACAGCAAGGTCATCAGGACGCCCTTCAGCGCCAAGAACACGGAGTGGACCGAGACCAGCAACATCACGAACGCGATGAGCGCGACGATCGCCAGTACCAGCGGCTCGGTCTTGGACACCTGGTCGTCGAAGTCCTTGATCAGCGCGGTCGGGCCGCCGACGTCGACTCGCGCCGTCCCGCGGTCGGGCACCTTGGGCAGCTGCGCGCGCATCCAGCCGACGGTCTCGCGGGCGCGCATGTCCTCCGGGTCGACCGACAACACCGCCGACAGCAGGGCGCTGCCGTTGTCTTCGGCGAATTGCGGCGGCGCCACCGAGACGATGTTGGGCGCCTGCGCCATTCGTTGCCGGATCGCGACGATGGTCTGGCCGTGTTCGGGGGAGGCGGCGCCGCCGTCCGGGAAGGTCACCAGCACCCGGATCGGGCCCAGCGCGCCGGGGCCCAGTGCCTCGGCCGCGGCGCCCACTCCGGCACGGATCTCGTGCGCCGAGTCGAACTGGCGCAGCAGGCTGTTGCCCAGCACCATCGAGGACGCCGGCGCGGCCATGACCAGCAGCACCAGCGCCGCCGCCAGCGCCGAGATCCACGGCCGCCGCATCACCCAGCCGATCCAGCGGTTCCAGAACCGGGACTGGCCGCCCTCGGGCCCCCGCGACCAGTGCAGCAAGGCCGACCTCTTGGCGGCCGACCGGCCGAACGTCGCCAGCGCGGCCGGGGTCAACGTGGTCGACGTCAGCATCGCGACGGCGACGGCCAGAATCGCTCCGGTCGCCATGGATTTCAGCGCCGGGGTATTGATCACGTAGATCCCGGTGAGCGAGGCGACGACGGTCGCCCCGGACAGCACCACCGCCAGCCCCGAGGTGGCCATGGCGGCGTCGACGGCTTCCCGCGGCTCGCGGCCGGAGCGCAGCTCCTCACGGAACCGCATCAGAATGAACAGCGAATAGTCGACCGCGAGCGCGATCCCGAACATGGACACCGTCGACGTCACGAACACCGACATGGTCGTGTAGGCCGACAGCAGATAGACCAGGCCCATGGTGACCACGACCGTGCAGACGCCCAAGGCGAGGGGGATCGCCGCGGCGGCCAGCGAGCCGAACACGGCCAGCAGGACGATCAGGATCACCGGCAGGTTCCACCGCTCGGCCGCGGCGATGTCGTGCTTGGTGTTCTGCGCCGCCGCGGCGCTCAGCGCGCCCTGCCCGATCACGTACAACCGCACCCGGCCGTTCGCGGTCTGGCCGGCCTGATCACCCTTGACGCCGACCTTGGTGCGCAGCTGCTTGGCCACGTCGCTGGTGTTCCGCGAATCCAGCCGCAGGGACAGCACGTACGGTCGGTCCGGCTGCGGGGGCCGCTGGGCGGGGTTGGGCACCTCCGAGACGCCGGGTAGCTCGGCGGCGGTCCGCCGCAGCAGCGCGACCGCATCGTTGATGTCGGAATAGCTGGCGTCCGGGCGGGGGGCTGCGACTAACGCCAGCGAGGATGAGCCCTGATCGTGGTAGAGCTCCTCGAGCTGGTCGTGCACGAGCAGCGACTGCGAACCGGCCACGTCAAAACCGCCGCCGGTCAGGTTCCCCGACTGCGTCAGGGCCAGATAGACCGCCGGAACCAAAGCCAGCAACCAGCCGCCGAAGACCAACCAGCGGTACTTACGCAGGCTGCGGCTGAGGCGCATCATTAACTGCTGGATTTCTCCACTCCCCGTGTGTCGCTTACGCGTGCTGGCGAGGATACCGCAGCGGCCTGTGGATCATGTGTGCTTTCTGGCAGCTGAGCTGCAACGACGGGCTTGTTGCCAAGACGCTGCCAAGTAGTTGTGAACCGGTTACCGGGCGGGATTTTCCTCACACGTGCTCACGCGGGCTGGCAGGGGCGCCGACGGCGATGGCAGGATGTCGGATGGCCCGCGGGGCCCTGGGAACTCCGCGATCGTTGAGGCCGTCTATTGCAGCCGTTTGCGAGGCGCCGGTGCTGCGCGCGACGTCGCAAACCGTGAAGGAGTTTCCATGACGAGAGGCACCGCGACCGGGCGCCGCAGAATCTTCGCCGGCCTGATCGCCGCCACCCTGCCGGGTGCCGCGCTGGCGGTCCTGGCGGGTCCACCGGCGACCGGCGCCGGCGACCCGTGCGCGGCCAGCGAAGTCGCTCGGACGATCGGTTCGGTGTCCAAGTCGATGGGCGACTACCTGGACTCGCACCCGGAGACCAACCAGACGATGACCTCGATGCTGCAGCAGCAGGCGGGACCGCAGTCGATGACCGGTTTGAAGTCCTACTTCGAGGCCAACCCCAAGGTTGCCGGCGACATGACGTCGATCGCCCAGCCGCTGACCAACCTGTCACTGCAGTGCAAGCTGCCGATCTCGCCGTCCCAGGCGATGGGCATGATGCAGCAGGCGCAGGGCGCGGCCGGTGGCCTGCCCGCCCTGCCGGGCAACGCGGCGGGGGCGCTGCCGCTGGCCGGCCCGCCGGCCGCCACGGGTCCCGCCGCACCGGCCAGCCCGCTGTCGGGTCCGCCGCGCGGCAACACCGCCGGCTAGCTTTCGGTTTCCGCGGTCCGGTCGGGCGGCAACGGGCCCTGCAGGGCGGTCTCCGTCGGATCGCCGGCGGGCCGGCCCTGAGACGCCGTCGGTTCGGCCGCCGGCGCGGCCTCCTCGTCATCCGGGACGGCGACGTTCTCGGTGCGGAACACGAAGAAGAACACCACCCAGCCGATGGCGGACATGAGCAACCAGCTGATCAGCCGGTAGATCAGCATGGCCGAGATCGCGTTGGGCAACGACATGCCGCTGGACACCAGCCCGGGCACCAGCACCGCCTCCACCACCAACAGCCCGCCCGGCATCAGCGGTATCGTGCCGACGGCGCGGGCGGCCGCGTAGGCCACCGTGAGCCCGGCGACCGACGCGTGATCCCCGGCGGCGTACGCCGCGAAGCCGAGGCAGGCCACGTCGGCGACCCAGTTGAACATCGACCAGCCGAACGCCACCCCCAGGTCGCGCCGGCCCAGGCTCACCGATTCGAGCTGCATCAGCGTCTGGCGCCACCTGTCCAGACCGGCGTCGGCGGGCCGGCCCCGGACGGAGTTGACCCAGGACAACACCCGGCAGCCGATGCCGTCGATGAGCTCCGGCCGCGACGCGACCGCCTGGGCGAGGATCAGCAACGCGACGAAGCCGCCCAGGGTGAACAGCAACGAGAACGGGTTGTTCTTCGCGCCGAGGAAGAACGCCCCGCCCAGCCCCAGTAGCGCCAGTCCCACGGCCTGCAGGACGCCGCCCATCACCAGCTGCCACGACGCCACCACCGTCGAAGCGCCCCAAAGCCGTTGCTGCCGAAGCAAAAACGTGGCCGACAGCACCGGCCCCCCGGGCAGCGTGGTGCTCAGCGAGTTGGCGGCATAGATGGCGGCCTCGGACCGCAATTGCTTGACGTGCACGCCGGCCGATCGGAGCAACGTGCGCTGGATTTGCGCGAAGCTGTGCATCGACGCGGCCGACGCCACCACCGACGCCAGCAGCCACCACCAGTTCGCCTCGTACAGGCTCATCCAGGCCTTGGCCAGCTGATGCCAGCCCAGCGCGACCTCAACGGCAAGCACGATCGCGACGATGCCGAGGATCACCCATCGGACCCACCAGTACTTCCCGCGCGGGGCCTCTTCGCGCGGGAAGTCGAGATTGCGGGCGGGTGCGTCGTGCGACACGTGATTTAGGGTAACGGTGCAGGTGGCGCGGGGATCGCCGCGCGCCTCCGACCGTGTCTTGGAAGTTCCGGGGTCGTAACCGGATCGTGCCGACCCGCACCCGCCCGCCCGGTGTCGGGGCGGGTCTTCGCAGGTTTGGCGGTGCCTCCCGCCGGATAGGCTCACCCAATGCCGGCAAACACCGACGACGCTTCGGTCGAACCCCTTGTCCGTAAGACCGCAGCCTGGGCCTGGCGTTTGCTGATCATCCTCGCCGCGCTGATCGCGCTGCTGTGGGTGGTGAAGAGGCTCGAGGTCATCGTCGTCCCGGTGCTGGTGGCGCTGCTGCTCAGCGCGCTGCTGCTGCCGGTGGTGGACTGGCTCGACCGGCGCGGCCTGCCCCGCGGCGGGGCGGTGACGTTGGTTCTGCTGGGCGGGTTCGGGATCCTGGGCGGCATCCTCGCGTTCGTCGTCATCCAGTTCATCGACGGCGTGCCGGGCCTGACCGAACAGGTGACCCGCAGCATCGAGTCCACCCGGCGGTGGCTCATCCACGGCCCGGCCCACCTGCGCAGCGAACAGATCGACAATGCCGGAAACGCCGCCATCGAGGCGCTGCGCAACAACCAGGCGAAGCTGGAAAGCGGCGCCCTGTCCACCGCGGCCACCATCACCGAGTTGGTCACCGCGGCGGTGCTGGTGCTGTTCACGCTCATCTTCTTCCTCTACGGCGGCCGCAACATCTGGGCCTACGTGTCCAAGATCTTCCCGGCCGACGTCCGCGACCGGGTGAGCGAGGCGGGCCGCGCCGGCTACGGGTCGCTGACCGGCTACGTGCGCGCGACGTTCCTGGTGGCCCTGACCGATGCGGCCGGCGTCGGGACGGGCCTGGCGATCATGGGCATCCCGTTGGCGCTGCCGCTGGCCTCGCTGGTGTTCCTGGGCGCGTTCATCCCGCTCGTCGGTGCCCTGATCTCGGGCCTGGTGGCGGTGGTGGTCGCCCTGCTGGCCAAGGGCATCGTGTACGCGCTGATCACGCTCGGCCTGCTGATCGCGGTGAACCAACTCGAGGCCCACGTGCTGCAGCCGCTGGTGATGGGCCGCGCGGTGTCGATCCACCCCCTCGGGGTGGTGCTGGCGATCTCCACCGGCGGCGTGCTCGGCGGAATAGTCGGCGCACTGCTGGCCGTGCCTACGGTCGCCTTCCTCAACAACGCCATGCAGGTGCTGCTCGCCCCGGATCCGGCCGCCGAGGCCGAGAAGCAGACCGAGGAGGCCGGATCCGGCGGCGCGATCCTGCAGGCGGAACCAGACGAGCCCGAGGCGAAGTCCGGCTCGGGCCGCTAGCCGGTTTTAGAGCCGTCCCTCGCGGCGCAGCAGGTCCTGGGCGGACAGGCCGCCGCCGGAGCGACGGCGCTGGCGCGCATCGCCGTTCTCGCTCTGCCCGGGGGAGTTCAACTTCTCGGTGGCCGCGTCGGAGTCGGCACCCTCCGGCCGCATCGACGGGAACGCGGTGGTGGGTTCGGCCGCATCGGCGGGGTCGTCGGTGCGGTTGGTGGGCACCGGAATCGCCCGGGTCTGGCCGCCCGACGGTGGGGGCCGCGGCGCGGCCGGGCCCGGGGCGGGCGGACGGGCCGGTGGTGCCGGGTTGGCCGGGGCGGCGGTGGGCACGGACAGGCGCGTCGTCTGGGCCTCCGTCGGCTGACCGGGCCTGGTTTGCAGGCGGGCGGTGCCGGCGGCATCGGCCGGGGGTGCCGCGGCGCGCGTGGGCACATCCGGAATGGGCTTGGGCTCCGCCGGCCCCGGACGCGTCGCGCGCGACGGCTCGAGGGCGGCGGGGTGGGTGGGGTCGTGCGGCGCGCGTGGCGCGGCGGCGACCAGGCTGGCCCCGACCGGCGGCCGCGCGGGCCGCCCGTTGAGGGTGGGCCGCTTGCGCTCGTCGGGCAGGTCGATCTCGCCCAGCCCGATCCTGTTCTGCAGCCGCCGGGCCCAGCGAGGGGCCCACCAGCAGTCGTCGCCGAGCAGCTTCATCACCGAGGGCACCAGGAACATGCGAACCACGGTGGCGTCCAGCAGCAGCGCCGCCATCAGGCCGAATGCCAGATACTTCATCAGCACCAGGTCGGAGAACACGAACGAACCGGCGACCACCGCGAGGACGAGGGCGGCGGCGGTGATCAGGCGCCCGGTCGTCGCGGTGCCGATCCGGATCGCCTCCGCCGTCGACATGCCGCGTTCGCGCGCCTCGACCATCCGCGACACCAGGAACACCTCGTAGTCGGTGGCCAGACCGAAGCCCACGGCGACGACCAGCGCGATGAGTACCACCATCAGCGGCGTCGGCGTGAAATTCAGCACGCCCGACAAGTGCCCGTCGACGAAGATCCACGTCAAGATGCCCAGCGTGGAGCCAAGCGTGAGCGCGCTCATCAACACGGCCTTGACCGGCAGCACCACCGACCCGAAGGCCAGGAACATCAGTAGCAGCGTGGCGCTGAGCAACAGCACCAGCATCAACGGACCCTTCTCGGCCAGGCTGTGGATGCTGTCCTGCTCCAACGCGGGGGTGCCGCCGACATAGAGGTTGAGGCCCTTCGGCGGGCTGATCGCCCGCAATTCGGCCAGCTTCCTCGCCGCATCACTCTTGTTGACCAGCCCGTTCTGGATCACCCGCACCGAACCGTCCTTGGGCACCGTCGTCCCGTTCGGCCCGGCGACGCAGGGATTGCCGGCGATGGTCGGGCACGCCCGTTCCTCCCACGTCTTGTCGGTGAAGCCGCCGATCGACGAGATCCGGTTCCGGATGTCGGCCACCTGCTGGTCGGTGACCTTGCTGCCGTTGGTGCTCTGGATGACCATCGTCAGCTGCTCGGTGCGGTAGCCGGGGAAGAGCTTGTCGAAGTGCTCCTGCGCCAGGCGCACGGGATTGTCCGGGGGCAAGTACTTCTCGCTCATGCCGCCGAACGACAGGTTGCCCAGCGGGATGACCAGCAGGATCATGCCGACGGCGATCGGGATGGCGAAGGCCAGCGGCCGCTTCATCACCCAGTTGACCAGTTTGCCCCAGAAGCCGGCCTCCACCTCTTCGCGGGTCTTGGTCTTCTGTAGCCGGTCGGCCAGCCAGTTCAGGTAGGCCCGCGACCACTTCCAGTTCCGCAGGAACGGCACGCGGAACGCGGTCCGCACGCCCAGCGCGTCGACGTGGCGCCCGAGGATGCCCAGGCAGGCCGGCAGGAATGTGATCGACAGCAACGCGGCAAGCCCCACGGCGGCGAAGATCGCGTAGGTCAGCGAGTGCACGAAGCCCTGGGGCAGCACCAGCAGGCTGGCGCTCGACGCGATGATCAGGACCGCCGAGAACGTCACGGTGCGCCCGGCCGTCATCACGGTGCGGCGCACGGCGGCCTCGGTGTCGTAGCCCTCGGCGATCTCCTCCCGGAACCGGCTGACCACGAAAAGCCCGTAGTCAATGGCGATACCCAGGCCGATCAGCGACACCACCGGCTGGGCGAAGAAATGCACTGGCCCGAACACGGCGACCAGCCGCAGGATGCCCAGCGAGCCGGCGATGCTGAGCCCACCCACGATGGCCGGCAGGCCGGCGGCGATCGCACCGCCGAACACCAGGAAGAGGACGACCGTCACCAAGGGCAGCGCCAGGACCTCCATACGGCGCTGGTCCGTGGCGATGGTGCCGGTCAGGGCGTTGGCGATGGGCTCGAGGCCGGCCAGCTGCACGGTGCCGCCGTCGAGCTTCTGCAAGTCGGGCGCGATGGCCTTGTAATTGTTGAGGATGCTGTCGTCGTCGTCGCCCTTGAGTGGGATGGACACGAAGGTGTGCTTCTTGTCCTCGCTGACCATGCCCTTGATCAGGGGGTTCGTGCTGTCGGGGGCCGCCAGCCAGCCGGCCCACCCGACGACCTGGTCGGGGTGGTCGGCCTTGAACTTGTTGAGCTCGGAGACGATCTTGTCGCGCCACGCCGCGTCGTCCACCGTTTTGCCCGGCGGGGCGGTGAAGGTGGCGACGATGTGGCTGGTGCGGTCGCGGCCGTAGGTCTGGTCGCCCAGCACCGAGGCCTTCACGGATTGGCTGCCCTCGTCGTAGAAGCCGCTCTGTGTGACATGCTTGCCGAGGCTCATCCCGAAAACCCCACCCAGCAGGCACAGAGCTACCGTGACCCCGATCACGATGTACCGGTACCGGTACACAGTTCGACCCCACCAGGCGAACACGCAAGCTCCTTACTGGATCGTTAACGACCCGCGTGGTGTCTTTCGGTTTCCAAGCCAGTGTCACACACGCGCGGTCAACAGAGCGGACAGCGGCCGGAACGGCTGCAGCCATGCTCCCTGGTCAGGCAGCGAATCCAGGCCGATTCGCGGCAATGGCTCCCGGAATACACCGCTGATGTCTTCCAGGTCGACGAAGTCCAAGGTATCCGACGCTAGCGCCCAACTCGCATGTTCGCGAAATCCGATGACCTGGACGGCGACTCCGCTGCGCGCTATCTCCTCCAGCGGTTGACGAAACGCCTGCCCGTCGGCCGAGGCCACCACCAGCGCCGCCAGCCCTTCGCTGCGCCGCAGTTCGATGTGGGCGAGCATGTCGCGGTCGACGTCGCTGTCCTCGTCGATCTTCGGCTTGGCGAACACCGCGAACCCTACGTTGCGCAGGGCGTCGACCCAGGGCCGCACGACTTCGGCGCTGCCCGGTGCGATGTTGGTGAAGACGGTGGCCTCGGGCTCGACCACGACACCCGGCCGGGCGGCGCTGACCTCGGCCGTGCGCGCCAGCAGCCAGCGTCCCAGGGCGTCGAACCGCGGCCGCTCCAGGGCGGTGGGCCGCCGGCCCAGGATCGAGCCGAGCCCCATGTCGAGGTTGGGTGCGTCCCACACCAGCAGGACGCGCCCGCCCGGCGGCGAGAAGCCGCCCAGCGAGTCGTCGGGCAACGCCGCCAGGGGATCTGCCGCGGTCTGTTCTTCCGCCAGGCTCATGGTCATCGCCTACTCGTGTCGTAGCCAGATGAATTCGGTCACGGCGCTGCCCGCTTCGTGGGCCTTTGACTCGTATTTGGTGGTCGGCCGCACCACCGAGATCGGCAGCCCGGCGCCGGGACCGGCGCGACGCAGCCGCGGCTCGGCATCGCCGCAGGCGCCGATGTGTTCGGCGTAGCCGGGGTGGTCCGTCGCGACGTGGAGGACACCACCAGGGAGTAACCGGTCGGCGATCAGGCCAATCGTGCCCGGCTGCAGAAACCGGCGCTTGTGGTGACGGGCCTTCGGCCAGGGGTCGGGGAAGAAGACCCGGACCCCGGTCAGCGACCCGGGCGCGATCAACCGCTGCAGCACATCCAGCGCGTTGCCGCGGATCAACCGGATGTTGCCCACGTGCTCACGGTCGATCGCGCACAGCAGCTGAGCCAGGCCCCGCTTGTAGATCTCCACCGCGAGCACATCCACCCCCGGCTCTTCCTTCGCCATCGCCAAGGTCGATGTGCCACTGCCGCAACCGATCTCGAGCACCAGCGGCGCGCGGCGACCGAACCACGCCCGGGTGTCCAGCGGCGGCTCGGCGCCTTCGGGCGCCGGGGCGCCCAGGGACAGGCCCAGCTCCGGCCACAGCCGTTCCCAGGTCCGGCGCTGGGCGTCGGACAGGGCGGAACGTCGGGAGCGGAAGGTCGATGCAGGAAGATGGCGCTGGTTGCGCGTCCCATCCGACTGCTCCGGCGCGTCGGGACACACTTCCACCCCGGGTTGCGCATGCATTTGTCCATGGTGGCCCATAAACCGGTGATGTAGCCGCCCCTGGTCCAGATTGATACCCAACAGTTGTCTTCAGCTGGTAACAGTCAAACGGTGGCTCGCATCAAAGTGACGCAGGTGCCACCATTCGCTGGAACCCGATCGGCCCCCGGGTCGGGCCCGTCGAACCGCATGCAGGACATTTGAGGGGATATGAGGGGACAAGGACACCAGGATTTCGTCGACGAGCTGGCACGCTTCGCCGCCGGCCACGCCGACCCGCGCGTCACGGAGATCGCCGAGCGAACGGCCGCCGCGCTGCGCGTGCTCGTCCGGGGGCGGCCCGGCGTGGGCCGTGGCACGGTGGCCCGCGCGCTGGGCGGCGCCGGAGCCGCCGCGGGCGTCTCGGTGACAACCGCCGACGACCGCGACGCCGACCTGCTGGTGTACGTGACCGCCGAGGTGGTCAAGCCCGAGGACGTCGACGCGATCGGCGGCGCCGGACGCCCGGTGGTGGCGGTGCTGAACAAGGCCGACCTGACCGGGTCCCTGTCCCGCGGCGACGGGCCGATCGCGGCGGCGCGAACCCGCTGCGCCGAACTGGAGGCCGTGCTGGGCGCCCCCATGGTCCCGATGACCGGCCTGCTCGCGGCCGCCGCGCTCGACGACCTGGACGCCGCGTTGTGGGCGGCGCTGCGGACGGTGGCCGCGCACCCGGGCGTGGCGACCGCGCTCGACGGTTCGTTCGCCGGGTTCCTGGCCGCCGACAACCCGGTCACGGCCGACGTGCGACGGCGCCTGCTGGACACCCTGGACCTGTTCGGCATCGCGCTCGCCGTCGCCGCGATCCGGCAGGGCAGAACGGTCCCGCAGGTGCGGGCCCTGCTCCGTCGGACGAGCGGTGTCGACGCCGTCCTGTCCCACATCTCGATCGCCGGCGCCGAGGCGCGCTACCAGCGGGTGCTGGACGCCGTCGCGGACCTGGAGGCGCTGGCCGTCGGCCCGGGTGAATCCGCCGAGCGGATCGGTG
Source organism: Mycobacterium sp. E3247 (assembly GCF_001667785.1). Taxonomy (NCBI): domain Bacteria; kingdom Bacillati; phylum Actinomycetota; class Actinomycetes; order Mycobacteriales; family Mycobacteriaceae; genus Mycobacterium; species Mycobacterium sp. E3247. The sequence goes on from NZ_LZJG01000132.1 coordinate 19,527, forward strand.
CGTTCCTGTCCCACGACGACACCGTGGTCGCGCGGATGGCGGCCGCCGTCGACCTGGCCGAGGCGGCCGGGCTGGACCCTGACAACTCGGGACGCGCCGACTGGAACCGCGATCCGTCCGCGCACCTGCCGCGCGCGGTGCGGTGGCAGCGCTACAGCCGCGCGTCAGTCAGCGACCTGCACCGCGCCTGCGGCGCCGACATCGCTCGGGGATCGATGCGGTTGTGGTCGCAGGCCTGCGGATCGCTGCCCACCCCGCCGCCGGGGGACTGGCGGTGAACGGGGAGGCGCACGACGATCCGGTGGCCGCGGTCGACGCGCTGGTGGCGGGCATCGGACCGGAGCTGGACGCCCCCGCCGTCCACCGCCGCGACGTGGTGCTGGTGACCGGACCGTGGATGTCCGGGGTCAGCGCGGTGGCGGCGGTGCTGACCGAACGGTTGCCTGACCAGAAATTCGTCGAGTCGGCGGAGCTGGGTCCCGGCGAGGTGCCGACGGCGGTGGTGTTCGTCGTCTCGGCGGCCGCCCAGCTCACGCCGTCCGACTGCGCGTTGCTGGACGCCGCCGCCGCACACACCGACGTGGTCGTCGGGGTGGTGTCCAAGATCGACGTGCACCGCGCGTGGCGCGACGTGCTGGCCGCCAACCGCGAGACGCTGGCCCCGCACGCGCGGCGGTACGGCGGCGTGCCCTGGGTGGGCGCGGCCGCGTTGCCCGACGTCGGCGAACCAGACGTCGACGAGCTGGTGGAAACCGTATCGGCGCAACTGGCCGATCCCGCACTGGCGCGCCGAAACAGGTTGCGGGCGTGGGAATTCCGGTTGGAGACCGTCGCGCAGCGGTTCGACCGCGACGCCGACGGCGCCGGGCGGCGGGCCCGGGTCGACGCGTTGCGCGACGAGCGCAGCACGGCGCTGCGGCAGCGGCGGGAGGCCAAAACCGAGCGCACGATCACGCTGCGCGGCCAGATCCAGCAGGCGCGCGTCCAGCTGTCCCACTTCGCGCGCAACCGCTGCTCGTCGGTGCGCACCGAGCTGCAGGAGGACGTCGCGGGATTGTCCCGGCGCGACATGCCCGGCTTCGAGGCGCACACCCGCGGCCGGCTGGGCGAGGTCGTCGCCGAAGTGAACGAGGGCACCGCCACCCAGCTCGCCGACGTCGCGCAGGTGGTGGGGGTCGCGACGACCCTGCCGGCCCTCGAGGAACTGCCGACGGTCGACGTCCCGCCGCCGCCGCTGAAATCCCGCCGGCACGAAACCTGGCTGCTGATGCTGCTGGGCGCCGGCTTCGGCCTGGGTGTGGCGCTGACTTTGAGCCGCCTGCTGAACGGGCTGGCCGCGCGGCTCAGCCCCGCGCTGTCCGTCGTCGCGGCGGTGACATGCGTGGCGGTCGGGCTGGCGGTCACCCTCCTGGTGATCAACATCCGCAGCCTGCTGCGCGACCGTGCGCTGCTGGACCGCTGGGCGGGCGACGTGACGTCATCCCTGCGGTCGGTGGCCGAGGAATTGGTCGCCACCCGCGTCCTGGTGGCCGAGTCGGTGCTGAGCAAGGCGGTGCTGGCCCAGGACGAGGTGGAGAACGCCGAGGTGAGCGAGCAGGTCAGCGCGATCGACCGCGAACTGCGTGCCCACGCCATGGCCGCGTCGCGGGCCGCCGCCGCGCGGGACCGCGAGATGCCCACGGTGCAGGCGGCCCTCGACGCCGTGCGTGCAGAACTCGGTGAAGCGGGTATTCCGCCCGTCGGCGGCTCCGCTTCGGACGCGGAGCAGGACGGCGAACACGGAGTAACCGAAAAACCGGCTTCTAGGAGCGGTGATGGCGATTCTGCGGAGTCTTCTGAATCGTTGTTGTGAGAAGGCTTATACCTGCCCGAGACTTCCCCGACAAGATCCTCACGATAACCTGTAGTTAACGCCACCATGTCAACCGTTGTGTGGGCGACCGCATACGCGATAGGCACCCAAAGAAGCCCGAGTACGACGAAGAATTCAGGAGACTTCGATGACCTCAGCGACCATTCCCGGTTTGGATACCGCGCCCACTAAACATCAAGGGCTGCTGTCGTGGGTGCAGGAGGTCGCCGAGCTCACCCAGCCCGAGCGGGTGGTCTTCGCCGACGGTTCCGACGAGGAGTGGCAGCGGCTGACGGATCAGCTCGTCGAGGCGGGCACCTTCAAGCGGCTGAACCCGCACAAGCATCCGAACTCGTTCCTGGCGCTGTCCGACCCTTCCGACGTGGCCCGCGTCGAGTCCCGCACCTTCATCTGCTCCGAACGCAAGGAAGACGCCGGGCCGACCAACAACTGGATGGACCCCGCCGAGATGCGGTCCACCCTGACCGACCTGTACCGCGGCTGCATGCGCGGGCGCACCATGTACGTGGTGCCGTTCTGCATGGGCCCGCTCGGCGCCGAGGACCCCAAGCTGGGCGTGGAGATCACCGACTCCGAATACGTCGTCGTTTCGATGAAGGTGATGACCCGGATGGGCAAGGCCGCGCTGGAGAAGCTGGGCGACGACGGGTTCTTCGTCAAGGCCCTGCACTCCGTCGGCGCGCCGCTGGAGCCGGGCCAAGAAGACGTGCCGTGGCCGTGCAGCGACACGAAGTACATCACCCACTTCCCCGAGACCCGCGAGATCATGAGCTACGGCTCCGGCTACGGCGGCAACGCCCTGCTGGGCAAGAAGTGCTACTCGCTGCGCATCGCGTCGGCCATGGCCCACGACGAGGGCTGGCTGGCCGAGCACATGCTGATCCTCAAGCTCATCTCCCCGGAGAACAAGGCCTACTACTTCGCCGCGGCGTTCCCGTCGGCGTGCGGCAAGACGAACCTGGCCATGCTGCAGCCGACCATCCCCGGCTGGCGTGCCGAGACGCTCGGTGACGACATCGCCTGGCTGCGGTTCGGCAAGGACGGCCGCCTGTACGCCGTCAACCCCGAGTTCGGGTTCTTCGGTGTCGCCCCGGGCACCAACTGGAAGTCCAACCCCAACGCCATGCGCACCATCGAGGCCGGCAACACCGTCTTCACCAACGTCGCGCTCACCGACGAGGACGAGGTGTGGTGGGAGGGCCTGGAGGGCAGCCCCGAGCACCTGATCGACTGGAAGGGCAACGACTGGTACTTCCGCGAGACGGAAACCACCGCCGCGCACCCGAATTCGCGCTACTGCACGCCGATGTCGCAGTGCCCGATCCTGGCGCCGGAGTGGGACGACCCGCAGGGCGTGCCGATCTCCGGCATCCTGTTCGGCGCGCGTCGCAAGACCACGGTGCCGCTGGTGACGCAGGCCCGCAACTGGCAGCACGGCGTGTTCATGGGGGCCACCATGGGCAGCGAGCAGACCGCCGCCGCCGAGGGCAAGGTGGGCACCGTGCGCCGCGACCCGATGGCCATGCTGCCGTTCCTGGGCTACCACGTCGGTGACTACTTCCAGCACTGGCTGGACCTGGGCAAGAACTCCGACGAGTCCAAGCTGCCGCAGGTGTTCTTCGTCAACTGGTTCCGCCGCGACGCGGACGGCGACTTCCTGTGGCCGGGCTTCGGCGAGAACAGCCGGGTGCTGAAGTGGATCGTCGACCGCATCGAGCACCGGGCCGGCGGCCAGGACACCCCGATCGGGATCGTGCCGACCGCCGGCGACCTCGACCTGGACGGGCTCGACGTCGGCAGCGACGCCGTGACCCAGGCGTTGGCCGTCCGTGCCGACGAGTGGCGCAAGGAGCTCCCGTCGATCGAGGAGTGGTTCGAGTTCATCGGCGAGCGGCTCCCGACCGGCGTGAAGGACGAGTTCGAGGCGCTCAAGCAGCGGCTGGGCGACGCCGACTAGGTCGGGCTAGCCACCGGCCCCTCGGCGCGGCGCGACCGGCACCGTGACCACTTGACACCCGTCAAGTTTTTCGGCGGTACAGTCTGCGCATGCAGATTCGCGAGCATTGCGGCGCCGATAAGCCCGCCGTCATTCTTCACCCGTCCGGCACCGTCGTCACCTTCGATGAGCTGGAGGCGCGGGCCAACCGGCTGGCGCACCATTTCCGGCGCGCGGGCCTCACCGAGGGCGACGTCGTCGCCATCCTCATGGAGAACAACGAGCACATGCACGCGGTCATGTGGGCGGCACGCCGCAGCGGCCTGTACTACGTGCCGATCAACACCCACCTGACCCCGGCCGAGGCCGCCTACATCGTGGACAACAGCGCCGCCAGGGCGATCATCGGGTCGGCGGCGCTGCGCAAAACCTGCGAGAACCTGGCCGAGCACCTGCCGGGCGGCCTGCCCGAACTGCGGATGATCGCAGACGACGAATTAGACGGCTGGCAGCGCTACCCCGAATGCGTTGCCGCCGAGCCGGACACCCCGATCGACGACGAGCTCGAAGGCGACCTGCTGCAGTATTCGTCGGGGACCACCGGCCGGCCCAAGGGCATCAAGCGCGCATTGCCGCACGTGCCGCCGGCCGAGGCGCCGGGCATGATGTCGGCCCTGGTCAGTTTCTGGATGAACCCCGATTCGGTCTATCTGAGCCCGGCTCCGCTGTATCACACCGCACCGTCGGTGTGGTCGATGAGCGCGCAGGCCGGCGGGATCACCACGGTGGTGCTGGAGAAGTTCGATCCCGAAGGCTGTCTGGACGCCATCGAGCGCTACCGCGTCACGCACGGCCAGTTCGTCCCGGCCATGTTCACCCGGATGCTGAAACTGCCTGAATCCGTGCGTAATTCGTACGACCTATCCAGCCTACAGCGGGTGATGCACGCGGCGGCGCCGTGCCCGGTGGAGATCAAGAAGCAGATGATGGACTGGTGGGGGCCGATCATCGACGAGTACTACGCCTCCTCCGAGGCGATCGGCTCGACCCTGATCAGCGCCGAGGAGTGGCTGGCGCACCCGGGCTCGGTCGGCAAGCCGATGGCCTGCGAGATCCACATCCTCGACGAGAACGGTGACGAGCTGCCGCCCGGCCAGGCCGGCGAAATCTATTTCGCCGGCGGCTATTCCTTCGAGTACCTCAACGACGAGGCGAAGACCGCCGCGTCCCGCGACACGCACGGGTGGGTGACCGTCGGCGACGTCGGTTATGTGGACGACGAGGGCTACCTGTACCTGACCGACCGCCGCCATCACATGATCATCTCGGGTGGGGTGAACATCTACCCGCAGGAGACCGAGAACCTTCTGGTCACCCACCCGAAGGTGTTGGACGCGGCCGTCTTCGGCGTCCCCGATGATGAGATGGGGCAACGCGTGCTGGCGGCCGTGCAGACCGTCGACCCCGCCGACGCCACCGACGAGTTCGCCGACGAGCTGCTGACCTGGCTACGGGATCGTCTGGCGCACTACAAGTGTCCGCGGTCGATCGCGTTCGAGGCGCAGCTGCCGCGCACCGACACCGGCAAGCTCTACAAGAACGGGCTGATCGAGAAATACTCGGTGTGACCCATGCTCCGGGTGGTCCCGATCTGCAGCCGACCGGATCCCGGTTCGGCCTCGCCGCCGGGCGTCGTCGTCGCCTACGGCTCCGCCGCCGACATCGCCGCGGGCGAATCTTGGCTTCAGGAAGCGACTTTCACCCTTACTGAGGATGGGTGCGCCGATCGCAGGGTCATCACCGTGCAGTCGGTCCCCGACGCCCTGGCCGAGCTGACCGAGCGCCGTCGGCGCTGGCCGCACGCCAGTAGCGTCTGCGACGACGTGTTGCGCGCGGTGGATCCGGACGGCCCGGCGCTGACCGCGGTGGTGACCGAGTCGCTGGCGTACTCGACCCTGCAGGCCGGCCCGGAATTCGCGCGCTGGCTGACCGAGCGCGGCCCGGCCCGGATGCCCGACATCGTCGATCCGGTGCGGGCCGAACGCGACGGCGACACGCTGCGTATCGCGTTCAACCGGCCGCAACGCCACAACGCGTTCTCCACCGACGCGCGGGCCGCCCTGCTGGAGGCGCTGGCCGTCGCGCAACTGGACCCGTCGGTGACCGGGATCGTGTTGAGCGGCAACGGTCCGTCGTTCTGCAGCGGCGGAGACCTCGCCGAATTCGGCACCTTCGCCGACCCGGCGAGCGCGCACCTGGCGCGCACCCGGCACAGCCCCGCCCTGGCCCTCGGCGCGCTCACCGCCCGGCTCGGACCCGCCTGCAGGGCGGAGGTGCACGGCCGGGTGCTGGGCAGCGGGCTCGAGATGGCGGCGTTCTGCGGATGGGTGGGCGCGCGCGACGATTCGGTTTTCGGGCTACCCGAATTGCAGCTGGGGCTGATCCCCGGCGCCGGCGGAACGCTCAGCGTCACCCGCCGGATCGGCCGGTGGCGCACCGCCTATCTCGTGTTGTCGGGCCGCACCATCGACGCCGACACCGCGCTGGCCTGGGGACTGGTCGACGCGATCCGCGACTGAAAGGGCCTAAAGCGTTGTCAGAAGCCCGAATACGTGGTGGTCGTGGTCGACGGCAGGTGGGAGACGGCGAAGACGCCGATGGCAACGTAGACGAGCACGAGGATGACGGCGAAGACGGCCCCGACAATGGCGCCGATGATGGCCCACTTCTTGGCGTTGTTGGCCGCCTCCTGGGCCTCGGCGTATCGGCCCTGGGCCCACAGCCCGGACACCTTGGTGGAGTAGACGATCGAGACGATCCCGAGCGGCAGACAGCACAGCACGGTGCACAGGATGGCCCAGACGAGGTAGTTCTCGGGTTCCGGCTGGCCCGGCCAGCCCGGCTGGGGCGGCGGCCAACCCGGTTGCTGACCCGGCCAGCCCGGGGGCTGGCCCTGCCAAGCCGGCGGTTGGCCCTGCCATTCCGGCGGTTGGCCCTGCCATTCCGGCGGCTGACCCTGCCATTCCGGCGAGCCTTCATGCGGCCCTGGGGGATAACTCATGGCAGCCGACTTTCTTTCGTCGCAGTAACTTTTGCTCCCGCGCCGCTTTGCTGGTGGGAGAAGTCAGGCAAGGATACAGGACCCGTCGGCGTCAAGCCCGCACATTCGTGCTCGCGCTCAGATACCACCCCGCGCGACCAGTTGCCCGGCGATCACGTTGCGCTGAATCTCATTGGTGCCCTCGCCGACGATCATCAGGGGGGCGTCACGGAAGTAGCGCTCCACGTCGTATTCGCACGAGTAGCCGTACCCGCCGTGAATCCGCACGGCGTTCAGGGCGATCTCCATCGCCACCTCGGAGGCGAACAGCTTGGCCATGCCGGCCTCCATGTCGCAGCGTTCGCCACTGTCGTAGCGTTCGGCGGCGTAGCGGGTGAGCTGCCGGGCTGCGGTCAGTTTGGTGGCCATGTCGGCCAGGTAGTTGCCGACCGACTGGTGCTTCCAGATCGGTTGGCCGAAGCTCTCCCGTTGCTGCGCATAGGCCAGCGCGTCCTCGAGTGCCGCCGTGGCCACGCCCAGGGCGCGGGCAGCCACCTGGATGCGCCCGGTCTCGAGCCCCTTCATCATTTGCGAAAAGCCTTCGCCCATGCGGCCGCCCAGCACCGTCGACTGGGGCGCACAGAAGTCGTCGAAGGACAGCTCGCAGGACTCGACGCCCTTGTAGCCCAGCTTCGGCAGGTCCCGCGATACCGTCAGGCCGGGACCCGGCTGGACGAGCACGATCGAGATGCCCCGGTGCCGCGGTGTGGCGTTCGGATCGGTCTTGCACAGCAGCGCGATCAGCCCGGACCGCCGCGCGTTGCTGATCCACGTCTTGGCGCCGTTGATCCGCAGGCCGCCGGGGGTGCCGTCCGCGCCCTCAACGGGCAAGGCCGTCGTCGTCATGTTCTGCAGGTCCGAGCCGCCACCCGGTTCCGTCAGCGCCATGGTGGCGCGCAGCTCGCCGGTGGCCATCGCCGGCAGGTAGGTCCGCTTCTGCTCCTCGGTCCCGAACAGGGTCAGCAGCTTGGCTACCACGGTGTGCCCGCCCATCGCGCCGGCCAGGCTCATCCACCCGCGCGCCAGCTCCTCGGTGACCCGGACATAGCACGGCATGGACACCGGCGACCCCCCGTATTCCTCGGGAATCGCCAGGCCGTAGATGCCGATTCGCTTCATCTGCTCGATCCACGCCTCGGGATAGGTGTTGGCGTGCTCGACCTCGCGGACGGTCGGCTTGACGTCGCGGTCGATGAACGCCCGCACCGTGGCCACCAGCATCTCTTCTTCGTCGTTCACCTGCGCGCATCCTCCGAGGTCGATGGTGGTGACCCGCTTCGCCCGGCTTCGCCGCGCTCGCGATCACCACGAGGTCGATGGTGGCGACCCGCTTCGCCCGGCTTCGCCGCGCTCGCGATCACCACGAGGTCGATGGTGGCGACCCGCTTCGCCCACCGATTCCACAGCCTGCCAGCATGTGGCGTTGTGACTAGTGACGGGTACGCGGGAATCCGTGCCGGCGGGCCGTACTTCGACGATCTCGCGGTCGGCCAGGTCTTCGACTGGGCGCCCGCGGCGACCCTTTCGTCGGGATTGGCCGCCGCCCACCAGGCGATCGTAGGGGACCGGCTGCGGCTCGCGCTGGACGCCGGCCTGTGCGCGGCCGTGACTGGCCTGCCCGCCCCGCTGGCGCATCCGGCGCTGGTCTGCGACGTGGCGATCGGGCAATCGACACTGGCCACCCAGCGGGTCAAGGCCAACCTGTTCTACCGCGGACTCACCTTCCACCGCTTCCCCGTCATCGGCGATTCCCTCTACACCCGCACGGAAGTGGTTGGGCTGCGCGCGAACTCGCTCAAGCCGGGCCGGGCGCCGACCGGCCTGGCGGCGCTACGAATGATCACCGTCGATCAGGACGACCGGTTGGTGCTCGACTTCTACCGGTGCGGCATGCTGCCGGCCAGCCCGGATTGGCAGCCCGATGACGCACCGGGGGACGATCTGTCCACCGTCGGCGCCGACGTGCCGGGCCCCGCCACCGATCCGGCCGCGCAGTGGGACGCTGAAGTGTTCCGCTCCAGGGTGCCCGGCCCGCACTTCGACCCGGGGCTGGCCGGCGCCGTGCTGCACAGCACGGGCGACGTGGTCAGCGGTGCGCCGGAGCTCGCCCGGCTCACCCTGAACATCGCCGCCACACACCATGATTCGCGGGTGGCAGGCCGACGGCTGGTGTACGGCGGGCACACCATCGGGCTGGCCCTGGCGCAGGCGAGCAGGCTGCTGCCCAACCTGGTGACGGTGCTGGGCTGGGAGTCTTGCGATCACACCGGTCCCGTCCACGAAGGCGACACCCTGTACAGCGAGTTGCACGTCGAGTCCGCGGAGCCGGCCGGCCAGAGCGGCGTGCTGCGGCTGCGATCGCTGGTCTACGCAGTCGGCGACGGGGCGGGCGAGGCGGACCGCGCGGTGCTGGACTGGCGGTTCCGCGCGCTGCAGTTCTGAACGGGCGCGCCGCGAGCACAATGGGGGGCGTGAGCTCGGCTGCGTCGGCGTGGGGAAGCAGCGGGCTGGCCTACCTGACCGGCCTGCCCGAAGGGCCGCCCGACTTCTCCCGGGCGAACGTGCTGACCCACGCGCAGCGGGTGTCCGCGGCCGTCGGCGAGCGGTTGGGCCTGACCATCGATGCCGCCGGCCTGCTGGCCGGGCGGGCCGCGCTGCTGGGCCTGACCCGCGGCGGCCGGGTGTCCGCCGGCGGCGCCACCCGGCTGTTGGTGGCCGCCGACGGCTGGTGCGCGATCACGTTGTCGCGCCCCGAAGACGCCGCCGCCGTCCCCGCGCTGGTGCAGAGCGACGACGCCACGTGCGACCCCTGGCCGGCGTTGCAGCGCTGGGCCGCAACGCAACCGCTCGCCGCGATCATCGAGCGCACCGCACTGCTCGACATTCCCGCCGCCGCCCTGGGCGAAGCCGCGGCCACCGAACCGCGGATACGACCACGCGGGCCCCGCGGACCGGCGCGCGACGTCGCGGGCCTGCTGGTCGCCGACCTGTCCTCCATGTGGGCGGGCCCGCTGTGTGGACAGCTGCTGGCCCGGGCGGGTGCGTCGGTGGTCAAGATCGAGAGCCCGGGCCGCCCGGACGGCACCCGAGCGGGCGACCGAGCGTTCTTCGACTGGATGAACGGTGAAAAGCTCTCGTACTGTGTCGATTTCGATCGTCAGGCCGACGAGGTGCGCGAGCTGCTCGCCGCGGCCGATGTCGTGATCGAAGGCTCGCGTCCCGCGGCGCTGGCGCGGCGCCGGCTCGGACCGGACGACGTCGCCACAGGGCAAGGGCGAATCTGGTTGCGCATCAAGGGCTACCTCGACGAGCGGCCGGCGTTCGGCGACGACGCCGCGGTGGGCGGCGGCCTCGTCGGCGTCGCGGCCGACGGGCCGGTGTTCTGCGGCGACGCGATCGCCGATCCGTTGACCGGGCTGGAGGCGACCCGGCTGATCGCCGACTCGCTGGGCCGGGGCGGCGGCGAGCTGATCGAGGTCTCGATGGCGGCGGTCGCCGCCGGCTATGCGGCGCTGCCGACGCAGCCGTCGCGCGCTGACCGGCCCGCGCCGCCCCCGCCCATTCCGCCGCCGGCCCGGCCCGCGGCCCGGCTGGGCGCAGACAACGAGGCGGTGCGCCGGATGGTGGCCCGAAGGGGTTGTCCGCCATGCTGATTCGGCGGGCCACCCTGCTGGACGGGACGACCATCGACATCCGGTTCGGGGACCGGATCGACGAAGTGGGTGACGGCCTGGTCGCCGAACCCGGCGAGGGCGTGCTCTACGCCGGCGGGGGAACCGTCCTGCCCGGCCTGCACGACCACCACGTGCACGTGCGTTCGGCGGCCTCGGCGCTCGATTCGTTCCTCGTCGGGCCGCCCGGGGTCAGCACCAAAACCGAGCTGGCGCAACTGCTGTCGAACGCGACGCCGGGGCCCGACGGGTGGATTCGCGCCGTCGGCTACCACGAGTCGGTGGCCGGCGACCTGGACCGGGACGCGCTCGACAACATGGTGCGCGGCGTCCCGGTGCGCATCCAGCACCGCAGCGGTGCGCTGTGGATCCTCAACTCCGAGGCGCTGGGCCGGGTGGGCCTGGCCGACCACCCCGACGGGCGGCTGCGCAGCGCGGACCACGGCTGGTCGGACCTGCTGCAGCGGCGCGAAAGCGACCTGGCGGAGCTGAGCCGGCGCATCACCGCGACCGGCGTCACCGGCGTCACCGACGCCACCCCCGACCTCGACGCCGACGACATGGTGTCGCTGGTGGTGGCGCACCGGCGCGGGGAGTTCCGCCCCCGGCCGAGCTTCCTGTCGCCGGGCAAGAAGATTCTGCACGACGACGGGCTCGATGTGGACGGGCTGGCGGACTGGATCGTGGGCCGGCACGACGCGGGCCGGCCGGTCGCCGTGCACTGCGTGACCGCGGCCCAGCTCGTGGTGACGATCGCGGCCCTGCGGGCGGCGGGCAGCCATCCGCAGGACCGCATCGAGCACGCCGCCGTGGTGCCCGACGACAACCTGTCCGACCTGGCCGAGTTGGGGGTCACGGTGGTGACGCAGCCCAACTTCATCGCCGAGCGCGGCGATCATTACCTCGCCGACGTCCCCGCCGCCGAGCACGACCAGCTGTGGCGCGTCGCCTCGCTGCTGAAGGCGGCGGTGCCCGTGGCGCTGTCCACCGACATGCCGTTCGGCCACGGCGACCCTTGGACGGCCATGCGCGCCGCCGTCTACCGCACCACCCCGAGTGGTGCCGTCCTGGGCGTCGACGAATGTGTCTCCGCACGAGAGGCTTTGGCGATGTTCCTGGGCTCGCCGGACCGGCTGGCCCGGCCGCGCACGGTGGCGACCGGAGAACCGGCGGACCTCTGTGTGCTGAGCGAGCCACCCGCGACGGCGCTGGCAGAGCTGGACGCCGGCATGGTGGCGGCCACCGTCATCGGTGGGGAGCTCGTTTACTTCGCGATGTGACCGGCGATCACGACGCGATGGCGAACGCCGCGCGCAGCATGGCGCACTGACTGTCGAAAAACCGCTGCGACACTTGCGCTTTGGGCGCGATGAGATCGAATCCGTGGAAGGCTCCCGCCACGGTCTCCACCTGGCACGGCACCCCGGCGGCGGTCAGGCGTTGCGCGTAGGCCAGATCCTCGTCGTGGAACAGGTCGTGGGTGCCGACCCCGATCCAGGCCGGCGGCAGCCCGCTGAGGTCTTCGCGGCGCCCGGGCACGGCGACCTGCGGGTCGGCGTCGCCGAGGTACGCCGCCCAGCCGAACCGATTGCTGCGGGTGTCCCACAGCCGGTAGTTCGCGTCGTGGGCGGACGCCGAGCTGCGATCGTCGAGCATGGGATAGGTGAGCAACTGGAACGCGGGGCTCACCTCGGCGCGATCGCGGGCGAGCAAGGCCAGGGCCGCGGCCAGGCCGCCGCCGGCGCTGGCGCCGCCGATGGCCACCCGGTAGCGGTCCACGGACGGCAGGCCGGCCAGCCAGGTCAACGCCGAATAGCAGTCCTCCAGCGGCGCGGGATATGGATGTTCGGGCGCCAGACGGTATTCCACCGACGCGACGGTGATGCCCAGCCGCCGGCTGAACCCGCTGCAGAGCCGGTCGTCCTGCCGGGCGGTGCCGATCACGTAGCCGCCCCCATGGATCCACAGCAGCGCGGGGGTCGGCTCGGCCACGCCGGCCGGCCGGAACAGCCGGACACCGGTTCCCGAACCCAGCGTGAGCTCCTCGACACCGTCGACGGGCTTTCCGAGGCGGTCGCGCAGCGCGATTCCCGCCCGCATCATCCGCAGGGTCCTGGGACCGACGAGTCGGCGCGGGGCAAAACGGGCGACCCGCTGGAGGTCAGGGTGAACATCGGTGTTCGGCACCGCATCAGTATCACCGACGCGCAACACCCGATGACCTGCTATCAGTGGTATGCGGCGGTTGGAGACATCGGGAGGCAACGTGACCGGATACGCTTCGCGATTCGTCGATACCGTGCTCGGCAAGATCCGTGTGCAGGTCAGCCTCGGCACCGGCCCCGCGGTGCTGCTGTGGCCCAGCCTGTTGATGACCGGGGACCTGTGGTTGGGCCAGGCGGCGCACTTCGGCGCCAGCCACCGCCTGGTGCTGATCGATTCGCCCGGCCACGGCGGCAGCGAGCCGCTGCGGTCGGCCTTCACGTTCGGCGACTGCGCCCGCTGCGTCGTCGACCTGCTGGTCGGGCTCGGCATCGACAAGGCCCACTTCGTGGGCAATTCCTGGGGCGGCATGATCGGCGCCACGTTCGCGGCTCACCATCCCGACCGGCTTGACCGCGCCGTGCTGATGAACTGCACGGCGTCGAGAGCCGGTGTCGTTCAGAAGGCGAAATACGCGGCCATGTTGCACGCGGCCGCGGTGCTGGGCGGCATCCGGCCGCCGCTGACGTCGTCGGCGCTGCGCGCCTTCCTCGGCCCGACGACACTGCGTACCCGTCCGGACGTGGTCGAGACCGTGCGCGCGAACCTGCGCGCGGTCAACATCGATTCGGCCCGCTGGGCGGTCCGCAGCGTGGTGCCCGCGCGCCCCGACCAGCATGCCCTGCTGCGAACGATCACGGCCCCGGTCCTGGTGGTCGCCGGCGCCGAAGACGCCACCTTCCCCGTGCCCGAAACCCGGGCGATGGCGGAGTCGATCCCCGGCGCTTCCTTCCGCGTGCTCGACGGGATCGCGCACCTCGCGGCGCTGGAAGACCCGGCCCGGGTGAACGACGTACTGGATGCCTTCCTGTTCGGCGCTGTCCATTGATCCGTGAGAACTCATGCGCGACGGGACTTCCGCCGAGCGGATCGCGGATGAACCATTCCGCTCCCGCGCGCGTACTCCAAGGGCGGTGGATTAGCCGAACAAAGATCGGGGTATCGGTGGAGTGCTGGCGAGGGCGAGACGCGCCAGCGTTTCTTCGTCGCAACGTCCCTCACCGGGACCGAGCGTGGACCGCCCGGCCGGGCAGGACGCGAGGGACGTGAATGCTGGGGCATCTCTACGATCGGGCGCTCGGCGGCGAGCGATGTTGGATTCGCCACGACGACGGGGAGCTGCGGCCCCTACCGGCGCACCGCTGGCTGGGCGTGCGATGTCCCGAGGACGTATGTCCCGGTGACGGATCCGGCGACGCCTTCGACGAGGACTTCGACGAAGCCGTCACGCGGATGTGCACCGGGCCGACGATCGAATTGGGCTGTGGGCCGGGCCGATTGGTGGCCCGGCTGATTCAGCGGGGAATACCGGCCCTTGGCATCGACCGCTCGGTGACCGCGATCCGGTTGGCGGGCCGCGGCGGCGCGCCGGTCCTGCTGGGCGATGTGTTCGACCCGCTGCCCGCGATGGGCCTGTGGCAGACGGTGTTGTTGGTCGACGG